>JAZFYO010000305.1:0-4818 GCA_036443615.1 Binatia bacterium
ATCGATCACTTCAAAATCTCTTGCCATGGCACCCCCCTTACCGTTTTGCTAATTGGGTTAAATTTCCAGGAACCGGAGGCTACTATAGCGAGGGAAAGATTTCCACTCGGATCTCTTTTGGGATGACCTTCCCCTTGTACCTGGTCCGAACCTTTACCGTTGTCTCCTTGCCTGGATCGAGCTTGCTCTTCTTAGGAACTTTCTTTTTTAAGCCTCCGAGCCAGCCACCACTTTTTGTCATCCCCTGGCCAAAAACGCTGTAGCTTTGAGGCTTGTCCCCTGTATTCTTGATTACCACGTCCACCCACAGCCGCCCTTTTTTCTTTCCCTTCTTGGCCTTGATATAAGCCTTGACCTTTATCACCTCCGCTTTTACGAATACTTTGACAGTAACCTTGCTGCCGTCAACGTCAAGGATCTTCTCCTTGACCATTTGGGCATAGAGGTTCCCCGTCCCGAAAGTCCCATGGAGTTGTAAGAAGAGAAACGCAGGGACCGCAATTAATATGGCTAATTTTCTCATAGTAGACCTCCTTGATTGGATTCAATGACTGAATTTTTAGTCTTGGGTATGACCAGGCAGCGCTCTGGAGTAAAATGGAGGGAGACTTTTCTTTCCTTGGCAAATTCGTGCAGCGAATCACTCTTCACCAGACAGAGATAATCACCAACGCGAACCTGGTATTCAACGGAATCACCTTGAAATGTGGCAAAGATCACATTCCCTTCTACTACGTTGATTTTATTATCGGGGTTTCCCTGGAAGATATCGACACCCTCGGGCCTGATCACAATTTGGACATTATCCCCTTTTTGAGCACCGTTCGGCAGACGGCATATTAGACGTCCCACAGGGGTCTCCACAAGTCCCATGCCTTCAGCCTGTGCGCCGTCTACAACCTTGCCCTCAAACAGGTTGGTTTTGCCAATGAAGTTCGCCGTGAAGGTGTCCCGAGGCTGGAGGTAGATCTCCCTTGGTCGGCCCTCCTGAATGATTGTCCCCTGATTCATCACCGCCACCCGATCTGAGAGGGCCAGGGCCTCTGCCTGGTCATGGGTCACATAGAGACTGGTGATATGGAGCCTGTTCACCAGCTGTTTGAGCTCAACCCGCATCTCATCTCTTAGCTTGGCATCGAGATTGCTCAGCGGCTCATCCAAAAGGAGTACCCTTGGCTCGTAAATTAGGGCTCGTGCCAGCGCAACCCTCTGCTGCTGACCACCGCTGAGAAAGGGAGCCGGTCTGTCTGCAAGGGCGTCTAGCTGAACCAGGCTGAGAGCCTTCATGACCCTGTCCCTAAGATTGCTTTTGGAGACTTTCCGCTTGCTGTGCCTGAGGGGAAAGGCGACGTTATTGAAGACGGTCATGTGCGGCCAGATAGCATAGGACTGAAAGACCATGCCGATGTCCCTCTTGTGACTTGGCATGGAGGTGTTCCCTTCGGAAGAGAAGACCTTATCGTTGCCGATAGATATCTCCCCTTGGTCAGGCTTCTCCAGGCCGGCGACGCAACGAAGGGTCGTGGTCTTCCCGCAGCCGCTTGGTCCCAAAAGGGTGTAGAATTCACCCTCGGCTACTTCGAAGTCGATCCCTCTAACGGCCTGGACCCCACCGTCGTAAGTTTTCACTAGACTGCTCACCCTAAGCATATTCTTGGCCTCTCTGGATTATCAGGTCAGCGTCTGCTGCACTCTCGCCCGCGACGCGAAGTACTGGCCGACAAAGACCAGTGTGAACGTAATCACTACCATCAAGACCCCGACCACGCAGGCCTCCTGTACCTTGGCGTTCTCCCAAAGGTTCCAGATCAATACCGAGAAGACAATGCTTTTCGGCGTGTAGAGCATGACCGGGATCGTGAACAGGGCGATGCTCAGCAACGCACTGTATAGCCACCCATTCACAAAAGCGGGAATAAGAAGCCGCAGCGTAACAAGAAAGAATGTCTTAAGCCATCCCACGCCGCAGACCTCGGAGGCTTCCTCCAGCTCCTTGTGGAGCTGGAACATCGCGCCGATCATAATTCTGCTACCGTAGCTGATCCGTTTGGTCAACAATCCTATGATGATGATCCAGATAGAGCCATAGATGGGGAGTGAGCGATGCATCTTCACGTAGAAAATGATGAGTCCAATGGCCACGACGATGCTGGGAATGGCGTGGGGCAAGAAAGCAAGGAGGTCCATGATTCGACCACCTCGAATCCGCCCTCGAACCACAAACCACGCTGCGAGTGAAGAGAGGAGCATTGTCCCGGTGGCCACAGTGAAAGTTACAAAAAGGGTGTTTTTCATTGCTAGACCGAATTTCGGAATGTTGCCCACCTTGAGGTAACTATCGAAAGTGGCAAACTCCAAAGCTTCCAATGAGGGCGGCTGTAAGTAAGGTAATAAACTACCCCAGATCAGGACCAGGAGAGGAAAGATCACCGAAAAGGAGAAGAAAATAACGGTGAATCCCACCGCCGCATAGCGCCACTTGCCGAGGTCGATGATCCTCGGCCGATATCCTTTGCCAGTGATGGTGGTATAGCGCTCGGAGTGTTTGGTAGAGAGGGTGTAGAGGTAGACCAACCCGGCGCTCGCCAGAATGAAGACGACGGAAATCGCGGCGGCGACGCTGTACTGGGGCATCTGCGTCGTCGTGTGGGTGGCAAAGAAGATCTTGGTGGTCAGGAGCTGCAATCCCATGGGAAGGGCGATAATCGCGGGGATCTCGAAGGACTCGATAACAGTAATGAAATAATAAATGAATGCAGCCAGGATCCCGGGGAGCATGAGCGGAGCCGTGATGAGCCGCGCCGTCTGCAGGATCCCTGCCCCCGTGGTGTAGCCGGCCTCCTCGAGCGAGGGGTCCATGCTCTTCAGGACGGCGGCCATCATGAGAAAGCTGCCGGGTGTCAGCCGGAGGCCTTCAACAAAAATCAAGCCCGTCATAGAATAGACGGTAAATGGAGCTTCCTCCAAGGAGAAGATGACCATGAGGATCTTATTGAGCACCCCGATATCCGGGCTGAGTAGCAGAATGTAGGAGATGGCAAAGACCAAACCTGGAATAGCGATCGGGGCAAAGAGGAGCGCGTAAGTGACGTTCCTGAAGGGCATGTTCGTTCGCTCCACAAGCCAGGCAAATATCGACCCCATGCCAACCGAGAACGCGGTTGCCCCCAGCCCGAAGATGGTCGTGTTAACGAGCATCTCGACGAATCTCTTGTCCGTATATGCTTTGATGTAGCTGGACAAGGTAAAAGCTGTCTCATCCCCGATCTCCCAGCCTGGATGGAAGCTGTCCCACAAAAGGAAAAGCAGGGGTCCGAGCATCAGATAGGCAAGCACGGCCATAACCAGGACGAAGACAACCCGGCTTACGTTGATCTTCTCCAGGTATCCTGCCAGCAGACCATTACCTGTGCTCAGGCCCTGCACATCAGTTGCGGCTGTCATCCTTACCCTCCGGGGCTATTTTGTGACGATTTACTCAGCCCCTATGATCTTCCTGAACTGCTCCCCTAGCCCTTCCTTAGCGGACTTGACACCCCACGCCCAGCCGAACGGGACTACTTTTACACCCTCGAGCTTCTTTTGGAGCTTGCTGCCTGGAATCATCGCGTGGCCATAGCCCCCGCACTTCTCCATACCGGCCAGCCATTCACCGGAACCATGCATCCAGTAGATGAAAAGCTCTGCCGCATTGGGGTGGGGCGCATGGGTCATGACACCCTGGAGCAGCAGGTCCAGTGGCACGGACGGCTTCAAAGCCCGCCAATCAACCGGGGCCCCTTTTCTCTTAAACTCGTATAGCGGGATACGTGCGATGGTCCCGGGGGCCATAAGCACCTCTCCGGCTGCCACCATTTGCGTGATGACGGTATTGTTCGGGTGGAATTTCGGTTTAAGCGCTCCAAGACGCCTGAGATAGTCTTTGGTCTTTTCCATCCCCCAATCCTGCGCCAGCATGATGTATTCTTTGAGGTCGGTGTCCACGGAGATCTTGCCCTTAAACTTGGGGTTTAGCACTTCTTCGTAAGTCCGGGGTACCTGGTCGTTTGGTAATTTTTTTGTATTATAGGCCAGACTCCTAGGTGACGTATAACCAATCAATGCAGTACTGTTGGGGCTTATCATTTCAGGGATATCTCTGTACGTCTTCACTCGCTGTTTGTAAGGGAGCTTTTTTATCAGTCCTCTTTTCTCCAGACGAGGAATGTGGTGCACACTCAGATTGGATACATCCACGGAGTATAATCCTGCGGCGCCTTCGATTAAGACTCTCTGCACAATCTGGGCGGTTGTGTACTCCGTGTGCTCCACCTGAATGCCGTATCGCTTCTCGAAGGGCGCCAGAATGAGCGAGCGGCACTCGGGATCGGGATGGCTCCACCATACGAGTTTCCCCTCTTTCTTGGCGGCCGTGACGAGCTTCTCATAATCACCCTTAGACCCTATCCACCATTTCGGAACGTCAATAGCCGAGGCTATTGCGGCCGAGAATAAGAGCAGGGTAACTCCCAGTACGTTAGCAAGAAATAAACGCCTCATAACTTCACCTCCTAAGAGAATTTTTATAGCCGATAGTTTATTGTCGTTATCAATTAGTCCACCCGTAAAGTCTCTCTGCATTTTCGCCCAGGATCTTCTGCTTGGCCTGGTCGGAAATGTCCTTGCGTCCTCGAATCGTGGAGACCACGTGGGGAAATATTCCGTCCCAGTGCGGGTAATCCGAGGCAAAGAGAACTCTGTCCTCCCCTACCCGATCCATCGCATAGGGGAGCACCTCCTCCTCCGGCTCGGTGGCGTAATACCAGTTCCCGTTGGCCA
>JAZFYO010000306.1:0-3517 GCA_036443615.1 Binatia bacterium
AAGGTCACAGTCATTGGCCGATCAGCCGAGCGACTACAACCCTGTGTGGATCATGGAGCGATGGCAGCCATTGGCGAGATTGCAGATGTAGGCTTCTTAACAAATACCTTTCAAGTAGGGGGTCAAGTCTTGACTTAATACATTAAATTTCTTCTGGTCTGCACAATGAGATGGGATCAATCGGTGAGTGAGAAAGGTGGCCCCGTTTCTGGAAAGCCAGCCACGGCTGGCTCTGCCGAAAGAAAGGTATGAGATCAAGACTTGACCCTCTAAATCATTTGAGACCGCTGGCTGGTGTGATTGACAGCTCACGGCCTCTTCGGTACTTTTCCCGTGGACCAAAAATAGCGTTTAAATTTCCTATTCCCATTCCCGTTTATCGCGTTGGACGTTTCCAAAAGATTCAAAACCGTCGTTCTTATCGCGCTGCTCGTTACGGGAGGTTGTGCTGCGGAAGCCTCCCGCCTCTGGCCGCCTGCATCCGGAACTCCCACAAAAACAATTTTTGTTTCTTTGGATACATGGCATGCCATGATCGCGTTCCCTCGAGAAGGGCAGCAAGATCATCAGGAGATGGCTGACCCATCCGAGTTTCGCTTGCAACCCTCAAGGCGTGCTGCATTTGAAGAGTGGGGATACGCAGAGCGCGCGTGGTATCTGGAAGGGCAGCGCGGGGTGAGTGGCATCATCCGGGCCATGGCCTCGGAGTCGGAAGGAATCGTCGAAATCGCGGAGTATGACGAGCTTTGGGCCGATCGCACCCCCCAACCTCCTTCGGACCTCTTCACATTCCACCTTAGTGAAGAAGGTTATCAAAGACTTCGCAACCATCTCCGTTCCACGATCGCCTCAACGACTCCGGTGGCTAGATTAGGAGCTTCTCGCTTTTATCGAGCCAGTCATCCGTATTCTTTCTCGCACCATTGCCATCATTACGTCGCCCTTGCCCTACAACAAGCCGGATTGCCTATCCCATCTTTTTGGGGCTTGAACCGGACAAGCCTGGCAACGCAGCTCCAAGAGGCTGAAAAGTTAGCAGAGGAAACTGTGGCAATGGAGAATAAATAAGAGGCTTCCTTCTAAAAGGTTTGTGAAAACTAGGAAGGGCCCTGGTTTTACGAGGAAAGCACCTAATTTGATTCTACCCTTAAGGTGCTGCCTTGAAGGAGGGCTCAATTGAGAAAAGCCATCCAACGCTCAAACAAATCACGACCATACACCCAGTAGTAGAACGTGGACCCCAAGGCGGCATGGGAAAGAGCCAGGGGAGTCAGGACGCGGTATCGATGGTACAGGAATGTCCATACGATCCCCGCCGTTGCTGCGGCGATCGTAATCCAGACATCAGGGAGGTGAACTAACCCATAGGCAAGCCCTGTGCAGGTTATCGCGAGGCCTTTGGGGAAAAGGCTGAGAAGGCGCCCGAACAGATAAAACTGGAACAGTGTTTGTTGCAGTAGCGCCCAGGGAAAGTAGAGGATGAGCACAATCAGAAGGTGCCAATTGGAGACCCGATTGAAGGCTTCAATCCATCCCCCTGATAAATACCCATTGATTAGTCCTGCTCCGAACATTCCTATGACAAGGGGAAGGGTTATCGTGAACACGGCTCGGAGGCAGATCCGAAACCGGTCTTCCTCTCTCCCAGCCGGTGGGAATTGCCCCCACACGGTCGTTTTGGTGAATCTGGCGTTAAGACCGAGAAGGAGCAGTGCAAAAAGACCAAGGCCGAAATCCACGATTGTCGAACGTTGGGGAAACAATACCAGAAAGACGATTGACAGAGTTAAAAGAGCGAGCAGTTCGATCCGGAGCCGGCTCTTAAGATTCGCCTGATTCATGGAGAGTAAGCCGCCTATTCGCTGGGATCTATCTCTGAGCCAATGGGGGGAATGACATTATGACAGAGTACGATCTCGGTCATGTTTAGGGGTCGAATCTTTGGTTGACTAATTAACTCTTCGATCTCTTTCTGGTCGAAACTCTCAACCAAAGATTTGACCCGTTATCTGAAACATAACAACAACTGGTAGTAGTTAAGGAGGACGCAATGGACTTCCAGATTCCCCCACCGGACAAGATCCCTTATGGGATGCGGGCGATGAAGACCGTCGCCCTGGCCGACGGAAATTTCGACCCCACAGAACGGGCCCTGATGGAAGCGGCGCAAGAGCTGTTTGGCGTCAAAGTCGATATCGACTCGCTCGAGCTAATCACGCCCGAGGAGTTAGCGAGGGAGATTACAGATCCTCAACTTCGTTGGCAGCTCTGCCACGGCATGATTGTGATGTCACTAGCGGACGGGGACGCGAACAACGAGGAGTGGAAAGTGGTGGAAGCATTTGCCCGCACGCTGGATATCGAGTCTGAGAGCTTTGAGACCTTGCATAAGCTCGCCGACGGCCATTTCCTTGGGGCGCGGCTCGACGTGGCCCGCCATTTCTTCGCACGGGAGAAGATGATCGAGCGTGTGAAACAAGATGGCTTCGGCTGGTTGGCACGAGCTGTCGCGAGCCTCGCCGGGATCGCAGAGAACAAGGAACTGGCCGACAAGTACCGCGCGCTTGAGAGCTACCCGCCGAATAGTCTCGGAAAGCGATATTTTGAGTTTATCCGTAGCAACGGCTTTCAGTTCCCGGGAGAGCGCGGTGGTCCACCGGAGCCGGTGATTCTACACGACCTCACCCACACCCTGGGCGGCTACGGCACCGATCCCGCGGGCGAATTGCAAGTCATCGGCTTTCACGCCGGCTATCGCAAGGCCGACCCCTTCACCTGGATGTTCTTCGGCTTGATGCAGTTCCACATGGGCATTCGTGTCGGGCTGCTGGCCAAGGCCGAGACCGGTTACTTCAACCCGCAGCTAGTGCTGAACGCGCTCGCACGCGGCGCCGCCATGAATATCGACCTCACCGAAAAATGGGACCCCTGGGACGTGATGGACAGGGACATCGACGATCTGCGCGCGGAATAGATTATCGCGCCGCAAAACCACGCCAACGCCTCGAGTATGTCGTAGTGTATCGTGTGGGAGAATCACACATCAGGAGGATTATGCCATGTACGTGATTATGAGTGCGAGCGGTAACATCGGCAGCAAATTAACGAACCTTTTGCTTGATAAGGGAGAGAAGGTAAAGGTCCTCGGCCGATCAGCAGAGCGACTACAACCGTTTGTTGATCGTGGGGCTGAGGCCGCAGTTGGCGAGGTTTCAGATGCGGGATTTTTAACGCGTGCCTTTACCGGCGCCGACGCTGTCTTTGCATTGATTCCACCGGCGTATACCGCAAAGGATTTCCGAGGGTACTACAACGAGATTGGAGCCAATATTGTCACGGCGATACAAGAGTCGGGCGTCAAGCATGTAGTGTTTTTAAGCAGCCATGGCGCAGAGTTGCCTGAAAAAACCGGCCCCGTCAAAGGCTTGCACGATGTCGAACAAAAACTCAACACCCTGGATGATGTCAATGTGCTCCATCTCAGACCCACGTATTTTATGGAAAACTTGTTAGCAAA
>JAZFYO010000307.1:0-2948 GCA_036443615.1 Binatia bacterium
CAAGTTCACGGAGTATTTCGATAAGGAGGATTTGTGCAAGCGTCCCTATTTAAAGAGGGAGTGGTGCATTCGGATTTTGGAAAACCCGTTGAGAAGCGAACCTCTATCGGTTCTGGGGCGAAATCGAGGAGCTTGAGGGGCGAATTTTGAGAGTTATCACGTTGGACGGCAAGCTTACGGTTCACAATGCTTTTCTAGACAGAGGGTTTAAGCTATGAAGCTCAATTATTATTCCGATTCAGACTCGCTTTATATCGACCTTTCCGAGCGGCCGAGCGCTGAAAGCCGGGAGATCTCTCAGGGTATTGTCCTTGATTACGATGCCGAAGGAAATCTGGTGGGCATCGACATCGATTATGCTTGTCGGAAGGTTGACCTCAAGAAGCTCACCATCAACAAGTTGCCGGCGATTATACAGACCAACTGACCCTAACCATTCGCTTCAGACCGACCCTTCGACGGGCTCAGGGCGGCTGAGCTTGTCTTGGGAGTCAGGCTGATGTTGCAACTTTACTTAACTTTCTGATAGCACGTGAACTTTAAGCTGCGACTAACCGGTAGAACCGGGCGGCGTTCCCGCGCAGGATAGCTTCCTTGGCCTCTTCGCCAATCTCCTCCCGCTCCCGAAGCTCGCGGATCTCCTTTTGCACGGTCTGGGGGTTGACTTCGTGAGGGAAGTCCGAAGAAAACATGAACGCTTGAGTGCCCGCTACTTTGATAGCGTAGGCCAAGTCTGTTTCGCCGCCTTCGATGCCGATCACGAGGCGACCGGCCTGGACGAGCCCGCGGATATAGTCACTCACTGTCTGGCCCTCCGGCAATTGCAGCAGTTCACCCCGAGGGTTGATAGGAGTCGAGCTCTCATAAGAGCGGGAAAAGCGCTCCAGGGCCATGAGAAACCAGAGGGGACCGCCCTCGAGGTAGGCCACTCGCAGGCCAGGGAAGCGCTCGAACAGGTTGTTGAAAACCATCTCGGCCATGGCGATCGCCAGAGACATAGGATGTCCCAGCGCATTGGAGCCGGTGGAAACATTCATCGTATCCATACCCAAGTCCCAGTGCCCGCCACCATGGACGACCACTGGACAGCTCAAGCGCGCCGCTTCCGCATACAGCGGCCACAGAGGCTTGGCGCCGAGGTTAAGGTGCACACCCGTAGCGGGAAAAAGAACCCCGCACATACCCAGCTCTGTGTATGCCCGCCGTAACTCTTCCAACGCCGCTTCGGGATCGTGCATCGGCAGAATGCCAATGCCCTTAAAGCGGGAATCCCGCCGCAAGTAGGTCTCGGCGAGCCAGTCGTTGTAAGCCCGAGCGGCCCCTACGGCGTAATCCCGGTCGACGAGACGGCCGATGCGCTGGCCGGTGGTAGGAAAAAGAACGGCATACTCGAGCCCGATCTCATCCATGAACTTAATCCACCCTTCGGGTCCAGGATTTTGAAACCGACCGTCTGGACCAATGCCAAAGGCCCCGGGGGGTCTTCGCGTCAAAGAGAACTGGATGTGGCTTTGGCTAGGGAACACGCCGCCCCTGAAGCGCGCCGGCTCTATCTTGTAGGGAAAATGCCGAGCAATGGCTTCGGAGTCCTCAAAAACGTGGCCGTCACCATCAATGATTTTCGCCTCCTGTTTCATCGGATCCTCCTGTATCGCCCCGAGGCAGTGCGGAGCTTTTATGAAAGTTAAAACGTAGCAAAAACGCACTAACTTGAGGCTGAAATCTGAAACCTATATGGGGGATATCCTATAGTCTCCATGTCAAGTAATAAAATTTCGGCATCGATATTTCAATGGACTTAGTACCTTTCAAATTCCTCTTGAACAATCACGCACCTCTCCACTAAGCTTGAACACAAGCTTTGATATTTTCTGGCGAGTCTCTCACTACCTTCGAACTTAGCACCTCATCGTTACATCTATCCGGTGTACCCTACATTGGGGCACCTATCATCCCTTATCCAGGTTGCAAAGTTCAGTGAGAGGCCCCTGTATTGTCACTCCCGAGGTCCCTGTTCGGCCTCTCGACAACCCGTGAAACACAGCCTCTTCCTCGAGGGAAGAGACCCCGTGCCATAGCAACCTGACATCATCATGGCAAATAACATTGCCTAGAATCTAAAGATTCAGCCCTAAACTGATCTCTATCCTTCCGGAAAGTCCCAATCTTCTGCTGGGGACTGGGACGCGCGTTGCTTATCAACTTGTCCTGCACATGTTCTGCTAGTCCGAGTCCCCGGCGTCATGATAGAGAAACGACGTTCATTGGTTTGACTCCTCCCCCCTTTCACTGATAGAGGGATATCATTTCTGCTACCCAAGAACCCTACTGACTGTAAATAGGGGATCTGGAATCCATTGGGAAAGGTGCTGCAAACAGAACGGCAATGAAACCAAGCTCTGCGAGGATAATCGTCGAAACGTTAAAGAATAACGAAGTTCGGTTTATCACAGTACTCCCGGATGGTTGGCTTTTCGAGGTATATGAGATTATCTCTAAGAATCCATTCTTCAGGGTGGTCCCTGTAACCCACGAAGGAGAAGGGGTCAGTATCTGTGCGGGGGCTTGGTGTGGGGGTATGCGCTCTGCCATCATTATGGAGAACTCGGGTCTACGCGCTGCCGCGGAAACCCTCGGGCGTCTCTATTGCTTCCCGGTGCTATTGCTAATGAGTTACCGTGGAGACATCGGTGATAGAGCACATTTCGGCCGACCCATAGGGAGGACGACCGAGCCTGTGCTGCAGGCCCTGGACATCCCCTATCTGGTTGTCCGGAAAGAAGAAGATATCGAGCGTTCTATTCGCGACGCAACACGGACCATAGACACAGCTCAGGGAGCCGTAGCGCTTCTCTTCAGCGGAGAGACCGTAGGATGAAACGAATCGACTGCCTCAATATTCTTGCTCCGCAAATCCAAGACGAGTTAGTTGTCGTCACACTAGGTGT
>JAZFYO010000308.1:0-2935 GCA_036443615.1 Binatia bacterium
GTCGAGTAGGACCATATCTGAGGCGTCACGGGCAACGTCCGTACCCCGAATCCCCATGGCAATTCCCACATCGGCCCCTTTGAGGGCAGGCGCATCGTTTACGCCGTCCCCGGTCATGGCTACGACCTGACCAGGAGCCTGGAGGGCTTGTAGAATTCGTAATTTGTGCTTGGGTTCTGCGCGGGAATAGATGTTGACCCGATCCACCGTCTCTCTCAGACCTGTCTCGTTGAGACCGTCCAGGTCGCGCCCTTCTAGGCATTCGCCTTCGAGTCCCACATCCCGCGCAATGGCTTTAGCCGTGATTTGGTTGTCTCCGGTAATCATGACCACCCGGATCCCAGCCTCGGAGGCCGCTGCGATGGCCTCCCTCGCAGCTTCGCGTGGCGGGTCGCTCAGGCCTGCGAGGCCGAGGAAGATGAGATCCGTCTCGGCTTCATCATGATTCAACACGGAGTTCTCTTTATAGGCCAGGGCTAGAACGCGCAGGGCCTGGCCCGCGAGCTGGCTGTTTACCTCGAGAAGACGACTCTTATCTTCCTTGCTGAGCTCAACGGCCCCGTCCGGGGTGTAGAGCTTGTGACAACGGTCAATCAGCACCTCTGGGGCACCCTTGGAAAACATGAAGTGGTGTCTATCATTCTGCACGATGACACTCATCATCTTCCGTTCGGAAGAGAAGGGAAATTCATCGATCCTCACATAATCGTCCATGTTGATCTTCGCTTTGTGGGCGCCTGCAAGGAGGGCCACTTCTGTGGGATCACCCTGGAAGCCAGTTTTGGAATCGTATTGGGTGTTGTTGCACAGGGCGGCTGCCAGCAACGCGAGATTGTACTTCTGCCGAGTAGGACGACCCTGGTCCAGGAAGTCGCCGTCTTTATCCAGGCTACCACCGGTTACTTCCAAGAGGTGACCGTGCCAATAAAGCGAGCGCAGGCCCATTTGACCCTCGGTGATGGTTCCGGTCTTGTCGGAGCAAATGAGCTGCGAGGAACCGAGGATCTCCACCACCGGTAATGCCCGAACCAGGCAATTACGCTGCAACATCCGTCGCGTGCCGAACGCCAGGCCGAGGGTGAGAACCACCGGCAGGCCTTCGGGGATGGCAGCTACAGCGAGAGCCACAGCGGTAACGAATACCTCCAGTGGGCTCAAATGAGCGATAGTCAGTTGGGTTAGTGCAATCAGGGCGATTAGGCCTCCAATAATAATGGTAATTTTCTTTCCGAGTTCCGCCACCTGGCGTTGAAAATGGGTTGGTCCTTCCTGAACGCTTTGGATTTGTTCTGCGATCATTCCAACTTGAGTTGACATGCCGGTTTCGGTGACCACAAAACGGCCCCGCCCACGCATAACCACGGTCCCTGAATAGGTCATGTTTGATCGTTCGGCGAGGCTGGTGCCCTCAGGTAAGGACCGAGGACTCTTGGCTACTGTCAGACTCTCTCCAGTGAGTGCCGACTCGTCCAGCCGTAGATCGTAAGCTTCCTGAATACGGCCATCAGCTGGAACACGGTCGCCTTCCTCCAGGTGCACCACATCACCTGGAACCAGAAGATACGCGTCCGTAGTGATCCTGCGGCCGTCCCGTAGAAAAGTTGAGATTGGAGCCGATAGGCGTTTGAGGGCCTCGATGCCCCGGTGCGCCCGAGAGTTTTGTACGAATCCAAGGATCCCGTTGATTAGGACAATGGTCAGAATCAGTCCAGCGTCCACATTGTGTTTCGGGCTGGAGCCGATGACTGCAATCATAAAAAGGAGCAGGGCAGAGGCCATGAGGATTAAGATGAGGGGACTGCGGAACTCGTCGAAAAAAAGCTTGAGGAGCGAGACCGGAGGTGCCGCCTTCAGCTGGTTAGGCCCAAAGCGGTTAAGTCGTGCAGATGCTTCGTCGCTAGAGAGTCCACGGGGGCTGGTCCCAAGGTGTTCCGTGACCTCTTCCTTTGAAAGGGCATGCCAGGGAGCATGAGGAGCTAAGGCCATTCCGTAATTCCCAAGTAGATATCCTGGTGAATTCCCTGATTCTGCAGCTTGACCCTGAGATACGTCAGCAGACCTTTTGCCCCGTAGGCTAGGCAATACGCTCGTTCCCCTTCAAACGCATCCGCAGGGGACTGAAGAATTTTAATGAGAAGCCCGAATGACCAAAACCGGATTACCGGAATAGCGAACTACTCGGTCGGTGACACTTCCCAAGACCCAGCGCCCAATCCCAGATCTGCAATGAGTGCAGATGGCAGCCAGATTATCGTGCGTCGCCTGAGTGATGTCAACGATTTTTGCAGCCGCGTTGTCTTGGAGTAACAGATAGGTTACGACCTTCAGTCCCTCACTTTCCAAATAATGACCACCTGTAAAGTTAATAAACGCACAAAGGATGCCAGTATGATTGGACCTTAAATCATTGAATTCATTCAAAATCTAAATTGAAAGTTCTAAATCTTGGGAAATCGTTGATAATGGAGTACAATTGTTCAATTGAAAGAACGATATTTCGTTCGGTGATTTTGGATGCGCTTCCTTTCGTGCTTAACAAAAAAATTGTTGTTGGTTAGGTCCAATTTCTGGAGGGAATGACTATGACCGTTCCGCTGCAGATTACGTTTCGCAACATGGATTCTACCGAGACCATCGAGGACGAGATCCGTGATAAAGCCTCAAAGCTGGATCACTTCTATGATAGGATTACGAGCTGCCGGGTAGTTGTGGAGGTACCCCATCGGCATCACCACAAGGGCATAGCTTATCACGTACGCGTGGATGTCAAGGTACCCGGGTGGGAGGTAGTGATTAATAGAGAGCCCACCAAGCATAGCACCCATGAAGATATTTATATCTCCATTCAAGAAGCCTTTGACGCCGCTCGTCGCCAGCTGCAGGATTATGCGCGACGCCAGCGTGGCGAGGTAAAAGGACATGAAGGGGTCCCCAT
>JAZFYO010000309.1:0-8283 GCA_036443615.1 Binatia bacterium
GCAAAAAGGACATTCTTCATTCACGGAAGTATTCAGGCCCCCACCAGACCCTTCTCGACCATTCTGGGAATCGACACGGCTCGCACGGGCTGAATTTGTGAGATCGCCATTCCAAAGAGAATGATAGCCGCAGCCATCCATTGGGACATATCAGGTACTTCATGAAGAAGTAGGTAGGCGAAGAGGATGCCCAGGACAGGGGTTAAGGTCGACCAGGAGGCAACGATTCCCGATGGGAGCGAGGTAATGGCTCGAAACCAGGTGATCTGACCCAAGACCACGACCAGGGCAGCATACACAGTCATCACCAGCCAAAGATCAGCAGAGAAAGCTTCAGCAAAGTGATCGGAGCCGTAGAGAATGATGGCGAGCCAGAAGAAGATGATGCCCCCGAGCAGGTTTCGACTAAAAATAAAGCCATAGATACTGGTATGCTCCAAGATGCTTCTCCCCATGCTGGATCCGACCGCATACAATAATCCAGCGAGTATGCCCAGGCCATCTCCACGTGTGAGTTCTCCGCCGCCCTGATAGAGGGCGAGGGCTATTGTTCCTACGGTAATGAAAACCAATCCTATCCAGTTCATTTTCGAGATTGGATCCTTGAATAGCAGGACTCCAAGAACGGAGTAGACGACCGCCTCGATTCTTGTCAGCAGGACCAGAGTGGTCACCATCGTTGTCTCCAGGGCAATGAACAAAAAGATAGGGGCCAATACGGTTCCGATTAGAAGGTTTCCCAGCAACAGCAGGCCGGTTCTTCCGCTTAAATCCCTTAGATGGCGCCAGATGCCTTTCCAGCCAAACGTGAACAGGACAACGAGACCCGAGCAAAGGTTGCCCACAAACAGGATGTTGCAGAAAGAAATCGCGTTGGGATTTGAAATTCCAAACTTGCCACCCTGCATCACCAGCCACTTTACAACCGGTGTGGCAAGGGATGCCAAAATTATTGCCAGGATCAGGTTTCCGTACTTGAAACCATCTCTCTTGTCACCAACAGCCATCACCTCTCCAGGCCGAGTCAGCTTGGATCATTCAAGCGGCTTTAGATCTCCCAGCATCGTAGGGATTAGCTCCGTCACGGTGGGATGGATATGCATGGCCCGCTGGATCACCGTGTAGGGAGCTTTGGCGTACATGACATCCAGGATAGAGTGGATTGCCTCGTCCCCCTCAATTCCCAGGATGGCTGCGCCCAGGATCTCTTTGGTCTCGGCGTCCACTATGACCTTCATGAACCCTTGGGTCTCGCTTTTCTCCACCGCGCGGCCAACTCGCGTCATGGGCCTCTTGCCGATTAATGCCTTCCGGCCGGACTTCCGCACCTCCTCTTCCGTCATCCCTACATGTCCCAGCGGAGGGTCGATGTACAGATTGTAGGCCCGGATGCGATCGCTGACACGACGCGAGTCGTTGCGCAGCAAGTTGTCGGCCACGATCTCATAGTCGTTGTATGAGGTATGAGTGAAGGCCCCCTTACCATTACAATCCCCCAGTGCATATACGCCCGGCACATTCGTGCAAAGTTGGTCGTCCACCACGATGTAGCCCCGCTTGTCCACCTTGATGCCGGCCTTCTCCAGGCCTAGGTCGTCTGTGTTGGGACTGCGTCCCACGGCCAGTAACAAATGAGACCCAACCACCTCCTTTGGGTCGCTATTGCATTCGAGCTTGACGGTTATCTTGTTGCCGCGTTTTTTGCCGCTGACACAATCGGCGTTGAGACGGATGTGGACTCCCTCGTTTTCCAGAATTTCCTTGACCGTTTCGGAGACGTCTTTGTCCTCGAGCTTGATCAAACGTGGGTTCCTGTCGACGATCGTGACCTCGCTGCCAAAGCGCCTATACATCTGCCCGAATTCCAGGCCGATATAGCTTCCGCCGATGATGATTAGGTGCTCCGGGAGAAAATCCACCTCCATCATAGTGGAGTTCGTGAGGACATCCACCTCTTCGAAGCCGGGCGGGATCAAGGCCCGGGCCCCGACATTGATAAAGATCTTGTCACCCTCAAGCACTTCCTTACCAACGCTGACGGTGTGGGGACCCCCGAAGCGCGCGTGACCCTCGTACACCGTGCAGTTTTTCATGTTCTTGAGCCAATTGGTCACCCCACCATTAGACCGTTCCACCACGGCGTCCTTACGGGCCTTGACCTTTTTCATGTCTACGGCGATGGGACTACCGATCATCACGCCAAAGTCAGCCCCATGCTTGGCCACGTATGCGGCACGAGCGCTGGCCACCAGGGCTTTGGTAGGAATGCAGCCGGTGTTGACGCAGGTGCCGCCGAACAGTTTGCGCTCGATGATAGCGACCTTCATCCCTGCGCCGGTCAGACTCTGGGCCATTGAGGGCCCCGCTTGCCCTGTGCCGATTACTATCGCATCATATTTCGTCGCCATAGAATCCACCTCTTATCTTTATTAAGAATCAACAATATAAACCTGCCGAGTCTATATTTTCCTAAAGGCCTCCGTCAAGAAGGTGTGTGCAATTTCGAGAGGGAGGAAGGCTCAGGGCGAGTCCACTCAACCCTGCTTATGGTCGAAAGAATAAGGGATGTTCTGTCCGAGTGAATTCAAGAACGGATTTAGACAAGTAGTTTTTGCCCAATCGCCGTCTCCCGATTGGGCAAAACAGATATTCTCTGCGAACTCAGCGTCTCTGCGGTCATTGCTTAATTTGTTCACCGCGGAGGCGCAGAGGACGCCGAGGGAGGGCTTTTTTTGTTTGCTGGGAGACGACGACAAACAAAAAGACTCCTCTGAGTGGGAGGAAGGCCGGAAGGCTTACTTCCTCGAGAAAAGTGGGTCTAAAAATAATAACAGGGTTGCGAGGAACGTTCTATTGAGGGTTACAGCGGATCAGGAGAGTTGCAGGATTTCTCTGCGTTCGTTGAGAAGCTTGATTCAATGTCAATCCCGCCTCTTGAGGCGGGCAAAAGCCGATGGGGTTTCCCCCGTGGAGTCGCGGTCCATTACTCCACAGGGGGGAGAAGCGGCAGCTCTTCCCTTTGGTCGAACACGGGGATTCAAACCCCGTGTTTGATACAACTTGATCGCTTTTAAGCTAAGAGAAGATAGGGGGTAACGGGACAGAGACGAAGTCGGCACCCAGCGCCAACATGAATCGGGAAGGTGCGAGATGTGAACAGCCGGGAAGAAATAGAGAAGGGCCCGTATGTTACGGTAAGTTATATTGTGGCGGATCACACCGATCTCGAAGGCAGGACTTGTTTGTTGGCCCAATCCTTTGAGATAGCGGGCCAGCGTGGACTTTGCGCTTTCTCGCTCCTTACTCTCCCCACCAGGGATTTCCCAGAGTCCTTCGAGTAATCCACCTTGGGGCCTGCGGCGCAGTAGGATCCTGCCATTCTTTTGAATCAGGGCAAGCGGCCATTCGACGTTCTTTGTTTTGTGGCCTGGCGCCGCTCCGATCGGAGAGCGAAAGCTGCCTTTCGTCTTGGCGAAACAGTAGGATGCAAGCGGACACGAAGGGCAGTTTGGATCTCGAGAGTGACAGATCCTGGCCCCGAGCTCCATGAGCGCCTGGTTGAAATGGCCCGGTCGTTCGGGTGAGACCAGCCGCCTGCCAATCTCCTGCAGATGCTTCTCCCTCTTTATGTAAAACAGCCTCTGGAGTACCCTCCGTGCGTTTCCGTCCAGTGCGGGATACGGTTGATTGAAAGCGATGCTCATTATCGCACCTGCGGTGTAAGGACCGATGCCGGGCAGTGTTAGGAGGATGTGAAAGTCTTGTGGTAGTTTGCCACTGTGCTCGCGGGAAATTTTACGCGCGGCCTTTTTTAGATTCTCTGCCCGCCGGTAGTATCCTAGACCGGACCAAAGCGATAGGACCCTGTCTTTAGGGGCACGATCCAGAGAAGCAAGCGTGGGAAAGGCCGTTAGGAATCGGAGGTAGTAGGGAAGGACGGTTGTAACCTGGGTCTGCTGAAGCATGGTCTCGACAACCCAGATGGCGTATGGATCCTGCGTATTACGCCAGGGGAGAGAGCGGCGGTTCCTGTCGTACCAGCGAAGCAGATGACGTCGTATTTGTTTGAGCTTCGATGCAGGCTCCATCTCCAGGATCGGTCGAGGATTATGCCTTGGGTCACTAGGGATTAGTCGTCCCAACCATGATGGCTAGCGTAGTCTCGCCGTTACCTTCCCCCACCGAGATGAGCACGCTTTGATTATTCCTCGTAAAAACCATTAGCCCGCCTCCCGTTACCAGACTGGCGTATTGGTTCCACCCATCGAGAGGCATCTGCTTTTGGTAGAACGTGATGATCTCGCTCGGGTCCACGCTGCCCTTGTATGCCTCCTGCCCACCTTTGAATCCGGGGACGATTAATTCGATTCTCTTGTCTGTCGCCTTCCTCATTCCGGGTGGAATAGGGATGGTTACCCCAGCAATAATCCCGTTCGTCTGTGCAGCAGTATAGGGCACAATGAAGGAGCCTAACAGGAGCAAGGCCGGGAGCCATTGAAGAACTTCGCGCGCCAACGTAGACGCACGGATACTTTTATGCGAGAATTCGTCCATGTTTGTAAACCCTGAATTGAGTAGGTTAGCTCTTAATACTAGAAATCTATCCAAGTTGTCTGCCGAAATCCAGTCCTTTGGCAATTGCCCTTTAACTCTTGAGGCGTGGAGAAATCCCGAGTCTGCCATCTTGAGGTACTAGCGTTCAGTATGGATGGTGCTGGTGGGGGGGTCTTTTTCGGATGCAGGCTTTACTGAGCGCAATTCGTGAGCTGGGTTCGGAACGTCTGTGGCTGCTCGGTGTGATAACCACTGGGCATTCTATTGTTCACTGGTTCCAGCAACTCTTTCCGGTCATACTCCCCTCCATCAAGGCAGGGCTCGGAATTAATGATGTGCAGGTAGGTGCCCTTGCCACAGCCAGGCAGCTTACTGCAGGTATCCTGAATCTGCCCACAGGATTGGTGGCAGATTCGCTTGTTCGTTACCGGGCCTTCATCCTGGCGTCGTCTTTGGCATGCATGGGGATTGCCTATTTTCTATTGGGAATCGCGCCTAGTTTCACCTGGGTTCTACTTGCAGCGCTATTGGTCGGGGTCGGCACGGCGATATGGCATCCAGCAGCGGCGGCCTCCCTGTCCAACCGGTTTCCGGAACGTCGAGCTACGGCCCTTGCAGTCCACGGAATGGGGGCCACCGTTAGCGACACCATCACCCCTATAGCAGTTGGGACGTTGTTGATGGCCTTTAGCTGGAGAAATTTCCTGGAGTTTCAGATCATTCCCGCACTGGTTGTGGCTTTTATAATCTGGCGAGCATTGGCGGGTTTCTTCGATGATACGAGCCCCGGGGCCCCGCGCTCCCAGCAATTCCATGATTTACGCGAGCTGGCCAGAAACCCTGCGTTCATTGGATTGGCTGCGTCCAACGGCCTGATGATTATGGGTAGGCAGGTAATCCTAACCTTTCTACCCATCTACCTTCAGGAACACCTTGGATACTCAACCTTCCTGCTTGGCCTTTACATCACCTTGCTGCACGTTATGGGAATCGTCTCGCAGCCTGTTCTGGGATTTCTCTCCGACCGCTTTGGACGAAAGGCGGTTCTGTTGCCCTCGTTACCCACGCTGGGGGTGCTCTACCTGCTTCTGGCAGTGGCACACCCTGGCATCCAGCTCGGCCTCGTGATTACACTGATAGGCATATTCTTCTACACTTTGCTCAACGTTACCGGTGCGGCCGTTTTGGATCTGGCAGGCTCCAGGAGCCATGCCTCTTCTTATGGGCTCACCCTTTTGGTGACCCAGTTATTTATAATTCCAACGCCTATACTGGCAGGTTATGTTGTCGACAGGTACGGTATCATCTTCATCTTTTATCTCTCAGCCGCGTTTCAGATGCTGGCAGGACTGGCAGTGATGCCTCTGAGACTGTATCGAGGAACCCGGAACCTGTCTCGCTAGGTCAATCGCGAATGTTTTGCAGGAACCAGTTCAACGGGAGCGGGTGACCCAGGCCTTTGGCCTTGGCCATCTCATAAGCCTTGGCGCCTACGGCGGCGAACTGGAGCCCTTGTGTCCCCTGATTATTAAGGAATGTGATCTGTCTGTCGCTGGTCCTCCCGGCCCAGCGGCCCGCCATGAGGTCGGGTATTGTTCCGATGTCTGGGTTGTCGATCTCACGGGAGGGCGCGATCGGAACACGTCGCTTTTCTTCATCCGTCCCGGCGCAATAGGAGAACATACCATCGCTGCCATGGATGGTCCCTGGGAGTGGGGTGTCGATGATAAGGGTGGAGCTCCCCAGGCGAGCCTGGAGATCGGCACGGGCCAATATATCCGGACCCGTCTCGTTGGCGCGTACGTTGGTGATATGCATACCGGGCTCGATCCAATCGGCCTTTATCACGGGGACAAGGGAGTCTGTGGTGAGTGCTACGATATCGGCTCCCTTGACTGCTTTTTCAGGAGAGTTTTGCGTCACCACTTCGACATCCAACAGCTCAGTCATCTCGGCGGCAAATTTCTCGCGGTTCGCCTTTGTCGGGCTGAAGACCTGGATGCGCTCAATCGGTCGGACCTCCTTGATCGCCATGGCGTAGGTCCGCGCCATTCCTCCCGAGCCGAGTATTCCCAGTACGCTTGAGTTATTGCGCGCAAGGCACTTCGCTCCCAGTCCGGCGCATGCCCCCACCCGCATGTGCTGCAGGTAGCCGTCGTTCATGAGGGCCAGGGGCTCGCCGTTGCGAACGCTGAGCAGGAAGATCAATCCGCAGTACGTTCCCGGTTCAATGCAGTACTTGTCTTCGGTTTGGTATTCGGCGTCCCGATTCCAGACAAGCATGTCGGATTTCATTCTGATGGCAAAAACGCCGAGCCTGCGCGAAGCGCCCTCCATGGTGCCCCATCTGTAATAGTGGGGTTCCTGGGGAACATAGAAATCGATTCTCGGCCGGTATCCGGCCTGATCCTCGGCAAGGTCGCGGTAGGCCTCTTCCATGGCTCTAAGACAGGACTTCATGTCGAGTACTTCTTGGATGTGCTCATTGGTAAGAAAGATCATTTTTCCTCGGCCTCCTTCAGATTGTAGTCAATTGTACTGCTATCAAAACGGGTTTGCGCGTGTTTCTGCTAACCATGGATCGTTTCGGATGAGCTGGGTAAAATTAGCCTCAATGGTTCGAATGACCTCTTTTGGATTTATCCCTTTAAGGTCGGCTACCTTCTGGATAATCTGCTTGATAAGCTGCGGCATTCCCACCTCTCCGGTTAACCATTTCTGTCCTCCCGGGTTATCGGTCTCCGTGAGCAATTGTGTCATCGGCAGCTCGCGCGCAATGGTCTGAATATGTTCGGAATAGAGCACCTCGACCCCGACGGTGAAGTAACACCCCCGGTCCACCATGGATCGTAGGATTTCCAGTGGCCCGGAATACCAATGGACGATAGCCTTTTGAACATCGTGATGGACGAGCATCTCAAGAATGTTCCTCTCCGCTCCTTTGGTATGCAGGTTGACGATCTTGTTCTGCTCTTTGGCCACTTTCAGAAAAAACTCCAACACCTTCTGCTGCGCCGGGTACTGTGAGTGGTCCTCCACCCAGTAATGGTCCAGTCCTATTTCGCCTAGGATCGGGCTCTGCTCGGCGGCGGCGCGTAACTCCTCCAGTCGGTCTGTGTATTCAGGCGCCCTCCGAGGATGAATCCCGAATGTGGGGAGGACGAGTTGGCACTTTTCTGCTATCTCAAGGTTTCGCCGATAGGATGGGGGGTCCATCGAGTTGCTGATGGTAAAGATCCCATGTTGGGAAATCTCCATCAACGCGGATTCCAACTCGTCTCCGTATCGGTCCAGATGTGCATGGGCATCGATGAGCATTTCTATTTCTAAGTGTTAATACCCTTACGATTAATAAAGCGCGACAGAGTTCTCCGCCACAATTCCATCTATCAGCCGGTTGTCGGTGCTGTCAACGATCAGGGGATCTTGGTCGAAGAGTGTGAAATTGGAAGAAGCCGAGGGGGGCTTGCCCTTCAATGACAACGGCATCCCCCCCAGATTGGCCTCTTTACTTGCCAGGGAGCCGGAGGTGAAAATGAGTCAATTCCGTTTGGGCTCAGACCCGTTCTGGGCCTGGGTTTGCGCGGTGTTGGACCCCCAGGACGCAATTAAAGAGCTAATGAATTGCATCCTACGGGCCGCGAGAGATAAAAGCGGTGGCCCGATCTGGATCGCTGTGCACTGAAAAGCGTAGCAAACTTGGAGCCACCCGCCATACTCGAACCAGGG
>JAZFYO010000310.1:0-5894 GCA_036443615.1 Binatia bacterium
ATCGAAGGCCCAGGAAATTCTTATTTAAAAACTAGTAGTTATACTAGTTTACGGAGGTGCCTCCTCCTGATACAGGCAAAATTTCCCATATGATAAGAATAGATTAGAGTCGGAGATAAACAGGATATCCACAGGTTCTAAACATATAAGGAGCCATTCGCAGTTGGCCGTTTTCTAGCCAGAGGGTTCGTGCCGGATGGCAGTAAAAAACGTGAACGACAAGTTTATTTCACAAGTGATGGGGCAGACCCCTGCCACCAGAACCGTTCTGAATTTGGTTCCATCCTCTCTGATCTTTTGGAAATCGGACCGCTCCTTCTGCGTCCTCAATCAAAGGGTCAAGCACTTGACGGGCTTGTCGGATGACCAGTTGCAGGAGAACCCTTCTCTTTGGATGAATCGGATTCATCCTCGGGACCGAAGTCTCTATGTCACCGCCTGGAAAAAACTCCAGGACGGAGAGAAGATGGTTTCCTGCGACTACCGCTTCTCAACAGAGTACGCAGATAAAGAGATCTGGCTCAGAGATGAGTCTGTCCCTTATCAGAACCCACGTGGCAAAGTCGAAGGCGTCATCAGCACGTATACGGACATCTCAGATCTAAAGGCAAGCCGCTCAAGAAGGAAAGAGAAAGAAGAAAATTCCGTGGGAATTGCGCGGATCATGAGCGGCGCCATCCACGAGATACAGAATAACCTCCAGGTCATCAATCTGGGACTGGGACTTATAGAGGTGGATAAAGCCGAGTCTCCGTATACCGCGAATATATTCACATGTATCGGGCGGATTCAAAAAATGTTGGAAGAGACATACGAATATCTCGTTCCACCTGAGTCGCGAACCTCCGCCGTGAACCCGGAGAACGTCCTGGAGGAAGTGATCCGTTCCAAGGAAAATGAGCTTCAGGATCAAGGAGTCCCCATTCGGCTTGTATGTCGAAGCCCTCTACCGGCGGTCCGTATCGATTTGACTCAGTTCCGCAGTGCGCTCGGACGGATTATGGAATTTTCACGCGCTCTCCTCACCCATGGTGGAAAGCTAGAGATTGAAGCCGGGCTCACACTGATTGACGGTGAACAATACGTCGAGTTAAAGATAGCAAGCATCTCACCCACCCCCATAGAAGTGGAAGATAAAGAGGTCTTCCAACCCTTCCTCCGAGTGCACAGGCACCAAGCCGGTTTGAGCGTCACCCTCGCCCGTGATATAATTATTCGGCATCAGGGAAAGATCAATTTCCGGATGGAAAACCCCCAAGAGGGGTTGTTTATTATTTTGCTGAAGGTCCGTTCAAACTAAACGGGCCCGTGTGGTCCTCAATGGCTTCATTGCCTAATAGACAACAAAAACAGACGGTTGGGAAGCTGCGCTCTCCTGAGACCAGTCCAAAGGTCGCGGAATCCGACGGAGAAAAAGTCATGTCGGGAGAGCCGATTCCCAATATCCTGGTGGTGGATGACGACCAGATGATCTGCCAGCAGCTGGAGCGCTTGTACACCAATAGTGGCTACACGGTCGTGGTCACTAACTCCGCCGAGGAGGGGTTAGAGCGACTGAAAAAAGAGGATATCGACCTTGTGGTCACCGATAATCGACTCCCCGGATTGAGCGGGGTGGATTTGACCAAGAAAGTGCAGGAGTTATACCCCGACGTCCCCCTGATCTTGATCACAGGCTTCGGGGATATTGAGACCGCCGTTGAAGTCCTCAAGATGGGGGCAAGCGATTACATCCTCAAGCCCTTTAGCGCAGCCGCAATTCAAGAATCCACTGGCGTCGTACTTAAAAAGTCACAGGTCTTTACAGAAATTCGCCATCTCCGCAGCACCATCAAAGACCAGTGCAAGTTCGGAGGCATGCTCAGCAAGTCGCCCGAGATGCATCGGGTCTTTGAGATTATTCGGGCGGTATCTTCCACAGATGTAACGGTGCTGGTGGAGGGAGAGACAGGAACGGGAAAAGAGCTGGTGGCTAATGCCATCCACCATCAGAGTCCACGCCGGGAGGGACCGTTCGTAACCATCAACTGCGCGGGAATCCCGGAGAGCCTTCTGGAAAGCGAGCTCTTTGGCTATGAACGGGGTGCCTTCACGGGGGCAGACCAGGCCAGGGGAGGAAAAATCGAGCAGGCCCAAGGCGGGACGCTCTTTCTCGACGAGATTGAGAGCATCTCCCCCGCCATGCAGGCAAAACTCTTACGTGTCCTTGAGGTCAAGAAGGTTCAGAGGCTGGGTGGGAACCGAACGGCCCACATTGACATGCGCGTGATTGCCGCTACTAACGTCCCGCTGGAGGACCTTGTCATACAGGAAAAAATGCGGAGCGACTTTTATCACAGAATTAGTGTGATTGTCGTTAAACTCAACCCTCTGTGCCAGCGCCGTGAGGATATCCCACTTCTGATTCATGATTTTCTCCATTACCACCCGGTTGCTACCCGCAAGCGGATCAGCGGGATATCAAAGGCGGTAATAAAACGCCTCATGGAATATCACTGGCCAGGAAATATCCGCCAACTTCAAAACGTGCTTGAAAGGGCCATTGTACTGACAAAAGGCCGGGTCATAGAGGAGATAGATCTACCCAATGGACAAGCGGACGGTAAGGGGGATGGAAAGGGAAGCTCTCGCACACTTCCCCTTCGCCAGTGGATGAATGAGCAGGAAAAGCTATACCTGCTCCGTCAACTGGAAGCTACAGGCGGGAGAATAGGTCTTACGGCAAAGAATTGCGGTATGGATGTAAAGACCCTTTACCGAAAGATGCGCCTCCACCGCCTCGACAAAAAACCCTTTCAGGGCATACCTTCAGAAGACATTTCACCGAGCAATAAAAACTCTCCGCATCCCAATATTTCGCCTTCTACCGAGCCCACCGATTCCTAACCCCGATCCGACATTAGTCAGTCCAAGAAATCAGCCCTGATGAGCATCGGATCGTAGCGAAGAGCTGTTTCTATCGTAAATCGGCAACTCACCATTAGTGTAGTTACGAACCCAGGCTCAACATGTCGGCAATTCACCCCGATCCGAAATTCTCACGGCTTGTATGAGCGGTACCTCCGCGCTCTGGTCCGGCAAATTCTCCTTATGGCGCGTTTCGGGGCGTGCAGGCAAACAATGGCCTATGGCTGAAATGGCTGTGTCTTCCCAGGTTCTCCAGTCTCCACTTTTATCGGATCGGAGTCAGCTCCACTTAATCTGTATATTGCCTCCCTTCTTTCCTGACCGATAATCCCCTTACGCCCCTTCATTTACTCCTCACTTTAGCCCACCTAATCTCGCCCGTCTTCCTCGCTCTCCAATATCCTTAATATATCCATATCTTCAGGCGAATGGCCTCACTGTGCCCAGGGCTTTCGCTAAAGGTTCGTATTGGCTCCTATCCCTCCTAAATCAATAAAATTATATCGAACACGGAGTTTGAATCCCCGTGTTCGACCAAAGGGAAGAGCTGCCGCTTCTCCCCTTTGGATACCCCATTGGCTTTGTGCCCGCCTCAAGAGGCGGGGTTTACATTGAATTATATTGCCAGGAGCCGGATTTTCTCTCAATCTCTCCTGCGGCAGAAATAGGCTACGGCGACGCTCAACAGATAGAGCAGCGTCAACGGCCCCGCCAGCATCACCTGCGAGATTACGTCGGATCCCGGCGTCAAGGCAGCCGCCAGTATGAAGATGACAAGAACCGCATAGCGAAACTGACGCCACAGGAACCGGTAATCCCACACCCCTAGCCGGACCAGGAAAAAGGTAAAGACCGGAAGCTCAAAGGTTACCCCGAAGGCCAAGACCAGACGGAAAAAAAAAGTAAAATACTCGGCGATCCGAATCTCGGGGGAGACCTCCAGGGATTGGTACTGGCCGATCAAGTAGAGAAAGGCAAAGGGCAAGACGGCCCGATAGCAAAAGTAGCCACCTCCAACAAAGAAAAGAGTGGTGGAGATTACAAATGGAATCAGAAGCCTCTTCTCACTCACACGGAGCAGCGGAGCGAGAAACCGCCAGATCTGGTAAAAAATCACCGGGCTGCCAAGAAAGACCCCTGCCACCAGGGCCACCTTGATCTCGACAAAAAAGGCCTCCGGGACTCCAGTTCCGATCACGCTCTGTCCGGGGCGGAGAATCTCTTTCAAAGGCGCAACCATGAAATTGAAAATCCGGTCGGCGAATATGTAACTCAGGGCAAAAACCAGCAGGACCGCGCCAAAGGAGTTTATCAGGCACCAGCGGAGTTTCTCCAGGTGCTGTGCAAGGGTCATGTGTGGTTCACTGGCCACGTCATCCTTCCCTCCACCTCAGATTTGCAACCTTATCGCACAGCTAAATTTTGCTTGCAACGGATAGGAAAATAGGCTAGAACACACGGAATTTGAGAAACCTACAAAGGAGGTAACTGTGACGATGAAGGAGTGGAAAAGAGGAATTTTCATCTGGGTCTTGGGTCCAACACTTCTGGCTTTGTCTACTTATGGGTGCGCGGCTCTGGACCACACCCATCCGGATCTCACAGTAGATAAGAGCGCGGTGGAAGCGGCCGCCACTAGGGCTGAAACTGCAGCAAGCAAGGCAGAGGCGGCTGCGTCGAGAGCCAACGCGGCGGCAGGAAGAGCTGAGGCAGCGGCCTCGAAAGCCGAAGGCGCTGCGAAAAGGGCAGAGGCCTCCGCTCTCAGAGCGGAAAGGGCAGCTGGCAAGGCTGAAGCGATCTTCAAGAAAACACTGAAAAAGTAGCCGTTCACTTCAGAGAAAAGACCGTTGTTGTCTTTCCTCTTCATTGGCTCTTTGCTTTACCGGCACCAGAAGGTTGGCGTTACTGAGGTGATGCTTTCAACCTCAACCGATTCTCGTCGAACGCATTTTTCATTATAGCAAAGAGAAACTCCACAAGATTTGTTAATAAGCTGTTGATAAGTCGAATCGGGACAAACGCAGAGGGCGAAAAATAGCCCGGCGCAGCAATTTGCCTAATTGGTAATCACCAAAAAGTCATTGGAATCACGAAGTTGGAATCAAGTTATATCGAACACGGGGTTTGAATCCCCGTGTTCGACCAAAGGAGAGAGCTGCCGCTTCTCCCCCCTGTGGAGTAATGGACCGCGACTCCACGGGGGAAACCCCATCGCCTTTGTGCCCGCCTCAAGAGGCGGGGTTTACATTGAATTAGTTGATTGCCGCTTTTTGAAACTGGCTGCTACCTGGCGCAGGGCCGCCAATTCCGGGCTGCGCGAAAGAAAGCTGAGAGCGAGATAGAGAGAAATCCCCAATCCGAGGAGAGAAAGAAAGATAGCTCCTCGGGCTAAAATAGACCCTTCCGATCCTAACCAGTCAACTCTTTGAACAATATAGAAGAGAGGGAGCGCCATGAGCAGCGCTTTGAAGAGATCGCGCAGGAGCGAGACAAGGAATTCCCTCCAGGGGAATTGACCCAAACGGCGATGAAGAATCAGGAGCAAGGCAATAAATTGAAATGTAGACGAGACCGAGTTGGCCAAGGCTAGGCCGTTGTGAGACAGGGAAAACAGGCCCAGGTTTTGAGAAAGCGTCGCAATAGAGCGGGAAAATACGCTGGAATCCTGACCTGCAAAAACCTCTCCCATAAGGACCAGGCTCAATAAAAAGTTCAACACAAAGGAAAAAAGAGCAATCCTCACAGGAGTCTTCGTATCCTCCATGGCATAAAAGACCGGGATTAACAGTCTGGTCCCGGAAAGTCCCCATAAGCCGATCGAGAAATAGACCAGTGCGCTGGAAGCCTGTTGGGTGGCGGTGGCGTCAAAAGCGCCCCTCTGAAACAGGAGGGCAAATACTGGAATAGAGACCACCATCAATCCCAGGCTGGCGGGGAGAATGATAAAGTTCATCAGTCGCAGAGAATAAGAGAGCCCTCTTTGCAGC
>JAZFYO010000311.1:0-2123 GCA_036443615.1 Binatia bacterium
AATCTTCGCCGCCGCCCTCATCGTCTCGGCCTTGATGACATCCTTCGTACGTCGCCCGGTGAAGTAAACCTCGTACCACGGACTTACGTCCGTGGCTTTCGGGCTTGCCCTTCGGGGAGTTCAGAACATTTACCCCGTGAAATAGGGGCTAGAGCAGTCTTTAAAGTCTCGACAGAGGAGATTATTTCACGGGGTGAATCCCCGCACTTACGTACGGGGCGTTCTGTGGTACGGGGTAAACTTTACGCCTAGATTGCCTGTGCACCCTCCAGGGATTTTTACGGAGAATACTTTTTTTCCCCTCTCTTGGTCAAAAAGAGCTCTGAGGGAAGCTCGGTGCCGATCCCTTTGGCCCGGGCCGTTTCGTAGATCTTTCTGGCGGTGGCAGCAAACTGGATTCCCATTCCGGTGTTGTTTTTAAACAGAGTGATCTCTCGCTCATCCCGGCGCCCAGGGCACTGACCATGGAGGAGCTCGCCTAGCTCGTGGAGATCCTCGGACCGGACCAGTCCACGCTCAAGCCGCTCGGCAAATTCCGCCTGGTGATCCAAGAAGATTTGCTTCTTGAAGCCCACCACAATGAGCCCGGAACGGCGGATAACCTCGTCATCCAGCTCTTTACGTGGCAGGAATCCATCTCCTCCTACGATACTGGTAACGTGACATCCCTCCTCCAACCACTCGCCCTTGATCACGGGCTCGACCGTATTGGTGGCGGCGGTAGCCACATCACTCCCGCGCACGGCTTCTTCGGCCGACTTCACGGGGACAATTTCGACTCCAGCCTTTTCGGTCATTTCCTCGGCAAACCGTTCCCGGTTGCGCCGCGTCGGGCTGTAAACCTTTACCTTCTCTATAGCTCGGACCGCGCAGGCCGCAAGGAGCTGAGTCTTGGCCTGCTCTCCCGAACCAAGGAGCCCCATGACCTTGACGTTTGGCCGAGCAAGATACTTCATGGCCACCCCACTAGTGGCTCCCACCCGCATCACAGAAGGGATATGGTCGTCCATGATGGACAGTAGCTCGCAGTTATCCATGTCGAAGAGAAATACCAGACCGACATAACTCCCCGGATAGACCCTACGCCTTGACCCGGCCACCATCTCTTCCTGAGAAAAACTCGAGTCGATCCTAAGGGCCATGGATTTCATTCCTGGGACCAGCCCCATAATGTTATTAAAGTAGTATTGAACTCCTTCCTCCTTTCCCGGTGCCTGAACGCGTAGCCGTGCCCGGGGCGAGTTCACGGCCTTCCCCTCTCCCATCTCGCGAAACGCCTGTTCGACCACTTCCAACTCTTCGGCCATCGGGACAAGGTCTTCCATTTCTTCATTTTTAAGGACAAGGACCATGCTTTCCCTCCTTTCGATAACTAGAAACCCTCCTATCCAAACCAGGATTGATTGTTCTTGGTTTGTTGGCTTCCATATTACCTCCACGCAATAGCATAGAGTGTATCGACAAGTCTCGTCTCTATATCAAACTCAACCCCCGGGGCGTTAGAGACCAAAACCAGTCAATTTTTTTTGGGCTCGGAGCCCCTCTGGGCTTGGGTTTGCTGAGCGTAGGAACGCCAGGATGCAATTAACGAGCTAATGAATTGCGTCTCAGCGCCATTCTTGGCCTGTTGGAGGCCGTCTTTTATTGCCTGTACAAGTGTCGCTGTTGGTTGATTAAGGCTAGGACAATGGTGCGCAAAACATGGAAAATCCTCTGCAGACAGGAGACGGATTACCATTTAAAGAGGGAATTGCACCCTAGCGTCATCTTGATCTGTTAAAGGTTCTCCTTCTATTTCACTTCGTTGGGTTCTCACTGGCGTGCTTGGCCCGGATCGCCTTGGCGCGGGCTTCCATTTTTGCTGCCTCACCGTTGCGATTTGTTTTCCGTAGCAGGGCGGCGTAGTTCTCCAGGCTCAAAGCCACATTGGGATGTTCCGGCCCCAGTGCCTTCTCACTGATTGCCAGCGACCCCTTGTAGAGTGGCTCGGCCTCAACGTACTTGCCCTGGAAGCGATAGAATTCCGCCAGGTTGTTGAGGCTCATACCCACATGCGGGTGCTCAGGCCCCAGGGCCTTCGCTCTGATTGCCAACGCCCGCTTGAAGAGTGGCTCGGCCTCGGC
>JAZFYO010000312.1:0-2718 GCA_036443615.1 Binatia bacterium
GTCCTGACAATGGCAGAGCTGAAGCGAGTCGCTGGGGTCATCGTCGCTGGGGTCATCGCTGGTCGCTGGGGTCAGGTCTTGCACAAAATGGTCGAGGCTATGGTTGTCGGTTGATACCCGTCAAAGCGAAACCGATCTTGCGATTTGATTCTGCCGGTTCCCTGGTTTTCAACTAGCTTCTCTTTATATTTTTCACATCCCAAAAACGTCCTTAAACCAATCGAACAATTAGGCCTTATTGACAAGCCAGCCTCCTTGGGAATAAACTCTCGCCAGCTTAAAAGGTTATAGAAACAACTGTATATCGAGTGAGGCTATACAGAGGAACTCTAAGTGTCCCTCAGATGGGAAACTCGACGTATTAAAGTTAGTCGCTCTTTTTGAAAAGTTAACGCCACCACGCCGCGAGTCGTGTGCTCGGCGTCGGCAGGCCTATTTGTGAGCCAAGGAGGGATGATCAATGAAGGATGCCGATTACGACCTCGTCCACACCGATCCCGGAACACCGGGAGGTCATTATCTCCGGCTGTTCTGGCAGCCCGTATACCGTGCACAGGACTTACCGGCGGGACGTGCCATTCCACTCCGGATTATGGGCGAAGACTTTACGCTCTATCGTGGCGCGAGCGGTAAGGCCCACGCAGTTTCGTCGCGCTGTGCCCACCGGGGAACACAGCTATCATCGGGGTGGGTTGAGGACGACTGCATCCGGTGCCTTTACCATGGCTGGAAATACGACGCGAGCGGACAATGCATCGAGCAGCCGGGCGAAGATGAGGCCTTTGCCGCAAAAGTACGTATCCGCATTTACCCAACCGAGGAGTACCTTGGCCTCACGTTCGTTTACTTTGGCGACGGCGAGGTACCACCGTTACGCCGGTTCCCGGACTTTGAGAAGCCAGGTGTCTTGGAGACGGATCCACCCGAGATCTGGCCCTGCAACTTTACGAATCGGCTCGACAATGATCCCGCCCATGTGCCCTGGACCCACCGCGAATCCACGCTTCGCACCGGCCAGCACAGGCGGCATGTCGAGGGCAGAGAATCCCGCCATTACGCCCGCCAGTACTTCGAAACCGACTATGGCATAGCTACTGAAAAGGGAAATCGTAACCTGATACCGAACGTCAACGCCCTGAAGGTTCCCGTTAAGACAATTGGATGGGATCACCTGTGGGAATACAGGCTGATCTTTCATGTCCCGATAGATGACCAGAACAGTGTCGCTTTCGACGTGAACCTTGTGACCGACTTGATGGGTGAGGAGGGGGAGCAATTTCGCCAGCGAAGAAGGCAGCTCCAAGAGGGGGATGACCCGGCACCTTACCAGATAGCCGAAGCTATCCTGGCCGGCAAAATGACGGTTCGTGATGTGCCCGCCAGTATGAGCCTCTATAAGCAGTTCTGGATAGAAGACTACGTGACCCAGGTGGGCCAGGGACGCATTGCCGACCGAGGGCATGAGCACCTGGGACGGAACGATCAAAAAATTATCCTGCGACGCACAATTCTAGAGCGAGAGATAAGGGCGCTAGCCGAGCACCGCCCCCTCAAACAATGGACGTCTTCGGATCTATATAAATAATAAAGGCTGGTCTCCAACTAAGAGAGGGTTTTTATGCTTCACTTCCGGCCTGTATTCAGTCGTTTCTTCATTGGCTTTACCTTTGTGGTGGCCATAGGGGTGCTGAGTTCACTGGGAGAAAAGTCCCAAGCACTTTCGGCAGAAAGACGATCCTACACCAAACCTAAAGGCTGGTATCAAATCGTCGAGGCAGCCAGACAGGAAGGGAAGGTGGTCATCTATGGTCCAAGGCAACTAGGATTCCGGCCGATTTTGGGCAAAGCATTCAACAAGACCTATCCCAAAATCAAACTCTTCGGAAACTACAGTATGGGGCGGGCTAAGACCCATCGCATTTTGGCTGAAAGGCGGGCTAACTATTTCATTCCCGACATACTCATAGGTGGGCCTTCTTCTGCTCTTTCAGACTTAAAACCAGCAGGAGCCCTGGCTCCAATACGGCCCCACCTGCTTTTACCAGAGGTACTCGACGAATCAGCTTGGTTAGGGAAACGCCTCTCGTGGGTAGATGCCAACCCCCCGCACACCGTGCTCGCTTTCGTGGGATACGTGAATATCATCGCGACTTTCAATACAAACCTAGTAAAGCCGGACCAAATCAAATCCTTTTACGATCTCTTGAACCCTAAATGGAAAGGGAAGATTGTCGCCAGGGACGTTCGGCGGCCTGGGCCAGGAAGCTCTTCTGTCAGATTTATCTACAACCATCCCAATCTCGGTCCGCCGTTTCTAGAGCGTCTCTTTAGTGAGATGGACCTCACATTGAGTTCGAATCAGCGCCAGATGATGGATTGGCTGGCTAGGGGCCGTTTTCAAATGGCCTTCTTTCTGCCATCCGGCGACATCATACGCGCGCAAGAACAGGGGCTACCCGTTGCGCCCGTGCCGATGACGCAGTTCAAAGAGGGGGTTGCGATAACTGCGGGCGGAGGAGCGGTGAGCATCATGGATCGTGCTCCCCATCCCAATGCGGCCACAGTCTTTCTCAACTGGTTCCTCTCGAGGGAGGGGCAAGCTGCGTGGCAGAGAGCGGTACCTCTTCCTTCGCGGCGCACCGATATCTCGAAGAGCGAGATGAATCCGTTTACTTTACTCAAACCAGGTATCGATTTCATGGATATGGAGAAAGAAAA
>JAZFYO010000313.1:0-6727 GCA_036443615.1 Binatia bacterium
GGCGGAGTGGCTGCTGATCAACGGCGGCGGTCGCCCGGTCTCCGATGTGGGCGCCAGCATCACGCGCTTCGATCTTGACGAGATCAGTCCCGACAGGCCGCTTTTCTACCACGCGCGCGTGTGGGAAGGATTCGTCAACACCAAGGCGCTGGAACCGCTGCTGAAACTTTACGGCGCCGATCTGCCCGGGGTACTCAAGGATGAGAATGGCGTGCCCACCGGCCAGCTACGCCTCCACCCGACGTTCATCCTGGGGGTCGAAATCATGCCCCGGATTCCTCCTGCAGCGATGGCACCGCTATTCGCCAAAGAGTTGCTGGAGCATTTGGTTCGGCAGGGCAAAACCACCTTCTCCTCCCGCTTGAACGCTGACGAGATCCGCGCCTACCAGTTGCTCGACCTCCGGGGTGAGCTGCCGATGCGGCTGGCCTACGGTCACGAGATGGGCCGCTGGAACCCTATCTTCGAGCGGGATATGAAGCGCAACTTGAGCACGGTGATCGGCCACGGCACCGATATGGTGTGGATGAACTCCGTCACGGTGGCACCGCCCGACGGCTCCTTAACAGGGGCGGGGGATATGTGCTCAACCTACCCCAAGCGGGACCTACGCGACTTTGACACGTTTCCCGACGGTCGGTGCCGCTGGGACGTTCCGGGCGACATGACGCGCGACAACGTGCGGCATCTCATCCGGGAGGGTTTTCGCATCGCCAACATTCACACCGAAGGGGACAAGGGCAACCTGATGGTCGTCGATCTGTACGCCGAGGAGGGGGTGGATCCGGGAAGGCGCTTCGGCTTGGACCACACGGTGCTGTTCAACGAAGACCTGGTCCGCAAGTCGGGGGAGCTGGGGCTCTACTGGAGCATGTCACCGGGGAAGTTGAGAGGGACGGGGCCAGCGGTGGCTCAGGTATACGGGCTGGAGATTGCGCACCGGTGGACATCACCGTTCAGGGAACTGCTAGACGCGGGGGCCAAGGTGACCTACGAGGGTAGCGATCCCTTCGCTGACATGGAGTTGTTTGTGACGCGCCGGCTTGACAGGGAAGGTCCGCTGGAGGGCACCATCTTTGGAGCACGCCACGCGGTGGACCGGGAGACGGTGCTGCGCATGATGACGCGCTGGGGCGCCGAATACGTCATGCGGGATGATGTGCTGGGGACCATCGAGCCGGGCAAGTACGCAGATGTGATCGTTGTCGATCGCAATCCCCTCGATCCCGCCATACCCGACGATCGGCTGTCTGAGCTGAAGGTGCTCATGACGATCGTCGGTGGCAAGGTTGTTTACGATCGGGACCGCGATGGTCCCCCTCTCACCAGTAATCGCCCGTGGTAGAAATGAGGTGAAGGCCCATATCCCCCGGCTGGTATGGGTGGACGGGCAAAACCGCCGGGTGGAAGCCGTGTCTCCCTTAGTTCCGCCTTGGGATCCTACTGCTACGGATCCCTATCCAGACACCCGCACAAGGTTGTTCGGGAGTTCATAAAGATTTTTGAGGCCCTGGCGAGAAGGGGTATTCTGGTACTTGCTCCACAAGCTCCCCATCATTTCTACACCGACTCCATGTCCATACCCTTGCACCGAATACGTCCCTAAAGATCGAATCAGCACCAAGTTCTAAAACTCTGAAGCGATCCACTTGGCCGGTGAGCCGGGCGCCTGCTTGAATGGGAACTTCCCAGCCCTCCTCGATGCCGATTGGCCGGCTGAAATACAGATCCATCTCCCGCCGAGTTCCAAAGGCGAAGGTGCCGGCCTTTTCCAAAAAGAAGGAGCGCTTCTCCGGGAAGAACAGGGGGAAACGGCTCAAATTTGATCTGCTCATCATCCACCTGAGCGAAGTCGGATTTGATCGTCACATCCACAGTCAGTGAGGAGGTGAACCCCTATTTCACATCCAAACCCACTACATGTGTCAAGTCGGTATCTGAAGCGGAGAAATCTCTCTTTGCTCCGGCCAGGAGATAGGAAATCACCTGCGGAAATATGACGAGAACATGATTGACACAAGGTTGGAGGGTTGATAGATTTCGATCATTCACCCCGGGGAGACTAGAGGAAGTCATATCGGAAGTTGATCTGAGGAATGTCGCCAAAATGCTTCAGGGGATCGAAAATGGGACCTACTCCTATTTTGGAGGCAGGAATTAAAGAGAGATCTGGTGGATACGATGCAAAGTGTCAAAATAAAAAGAGAGGAGATCATGAGCTTCTTGGATGTTAAGTCTGTTCGCACTGCTTTATTGGCCGTAACGTTCTGGGGTCTGATTCAGGCTTCTTCGCCGGTTCAGGCTCAACAGGATCTGCCGCCCGAAGTCTTAGCCTATGCAGATGTGATTTTTCATAACGGGAATATCTTGACCGCCGATGATTCGTTTAACCTGGCTGAGGCGGTTGCGATCCGCGATGAGACTTTTATGGCGGTGGGTGAGGATACCCGCATCTTAAAAATGGCGGGACCGAGGACACGGGTCATCGATCTTCAGGGAAAGACCGTCACCCCGGGTTTGATCGATACTCACTTTCACCTGCACAATTACACTTTTAACCCTCGGGCAGGGGGAGAGGATTTGTGGCCTGTGATTCTGGTCGCGGAGCTGGGTGGAGACAAAACCAAGGAAAATTTTCTGCGAGTCCTAGAGAAGAAAGCCAAGGATATTCCCCGCCGAGAGGGTTGGGTTGTGGTTACCGACTCCCGCGGTGAAGGCCACAGCATCCTGGAGAGGAACATCATCCCCCTCATCACGCGGCAGGACTTGGATACCCTCTTTCCCGATGAGCCTGCAGTCATCGGGCCCAGCCATGGCAACAACTACTCTTACTACATCCTGAACAGTGCGGCGCTGGAAATTTTGCTGGAGAGGATTCCTGCGGACACCGAGGGAATCCATAAGAATCCAACCACCGGTGAACCCACCGGTCAACTCACCCGACCCGCAGCAGAACTGTTCGGCGTTGGGGTATTGCCGTGGCCAGATATGAAGAAGGTCATGCAGCTTTTAAGGGACGGTATTCCCCGCTATACTGCGCAAGGCTTGACCATGATGCAGACCAAGACGCCCGGTTACGTCACGGCAGCCCTCAGGGAGTTCTGGCGGCGGGGCGAGATGCCGATCCGCTGGAGAGCCCAAATCGACGTGGGGCCTGATACGGAAATCGCACTGAAGTATCTCGGCAATCTGACCGACCTGGGAGACCCTTGGCTGAGAATTACCGCCGGCCCGGGAGGAGTGCCCAGTGAGTACTGGGATGCGACCTACCAGCGGCCGGAACTGTTACCTGGGCAGATCCCTCGTGGAGACAGAAGTGCAGAACCTGGGCAAGCGGAAAACCGGCGCCCCACTGATGCTTTCCTGGCCACTAAGTATGGTTGGAGCATGACCAACGTGCATAATAACGGTGATCTGAGTACGGATGCCTATCTGACAGAAATCGAAAAAGGACTCAAGGAGCGGGTCATCGAGGCCTATCGCCAACGGTTCGCCAGCGATCACAGCCTGATGCTGACCCCCACGACGCCAGGTGGCAACCAGTTTGAACGGATGAAGAAATTGGGAATTATCCCCAGCCTCAATGTAAATTATCTTTTGGAGCCCGCTCGCCTTGAGAAGGGCTTCGAGTATTCTTCAATGACCCAGGTGGAGCAGCTCGCCCACAAGTGGGGTAAAGACCGAGTGGCCAGGATGCTGCCTGCCAAGAGCCTGATCAAGGCCGGGTTCAAACCCACTTCAGAGTCAGACCGGTGGGAGTATCCATCCTCCTCACCGCTGTACATTCTTGAGCGGTTGATCACCAGAAAAGAGGAGGGCCGTGATTTCGTGTGGGGACCGGATGAACGCGTCACCCGTCAGGAAGCGTTGTGGATGAAGACCAACTGGGCCGCTTACTACAGTGGAGAAGAAGAGCTGTTGGGAACGATAGAGCCCGGGAAGCTGGCCGATCTCGTGGTCTTGGACAAAGACTATCTGACCGTGCCAGCAGATGAGATATCGGAAATCAAGGTTTTGATGACAATGATCGGCGCTAAGGTCATTTTCCAGGACGATTCGTTCAATCCCTGACTACGGAAACTGCAGCGTTACTCTGGCTGAATGGGAATCAAAGCAGGATTAAAGTAGCCCTAAAGAGTAATGCTCCTAATAGTACTGTTCCAACTTATCAAATTAGATGGAAGGGGTCCTAGCCCGGACTATGCATAATCCGGGCTAGCGGAGGGATCCGGAGGGGGAGATTGCAGGGACGTCAAGGCTCAAAATTTATTCGCCGCAGCAGGTCAGTGAAGCGAGGGTCGTCGCGGAGGGGCCGAAAAGCAGGCATAGAGTTTATATAGCCAGCCCGTAACCCATTTTCGTCAACCATCCTCCTGAGTATCTCGATGGTCTTATCCGTTTCCCCAAGTGCGGAGTAGAAACGTGCCTTGTTTAGAGGTGACATTTCCTCTGCAAGATCCAACGTATGAATTGCCTGGCTCCGATTGCCAGAGGACAAATGCTCTAGAAAAGCTACCGTTGAAGCCGCTCTTATTGGTTCCAAGGAAGCCCACCTTTCTGCTTGTCTGAGCCCCTCCTCATACCTTTCGCTGAATACGAAAAAGTTTGTTAGTGCCTCATATGCCCGAGCATGTCCTGGGTGAACGGCTACGGTCTGTCTCAATTGGTTAAGCGCGGCTTCAACATCACCGTTCCGATACAGATAATTCCCTAAAGAAGTAGCTATCTGAGGTGCAAGAGGGTCTAGTATGTGAGCCTTCTGAGATTCTCCAACAGCTTCTTCCCCACGATTCTGTATAAAGAGGAGGCTAGCGTAGTAGTGATGAGCATATGCATAATCAGGGTCAAGTTCGATGGCTCGTTTGAACTCAACTTCAGCTGAGGGCCAGTCCCAGTCCGCCCACATCAAAACTTCTCCCAGGGAGGCGTGTGCTTCGCCCAGACTCTCATCGATCTCGATTGCCCTCAAAGCAGACTGCCTGGCTAAACGGACAGCCCCCTTACCCTCACGGAAACCCCAAAACCCCGAAAGGAAGTATGCATCGGCCAGACCAGCATATGCCTGAGCATAAGCAGGATCATAGTTGATGGCTTCATTGAAATACTCTATTGCCTTTTCAAATCCCTCTCCGCTTCTCTTGTTCCAGAAATAACGCCCTCGTAGATAAGCCTGAAAAGCTTCGGGACTTTCGGTAGCCGTTTTAGTCAGTTGTAGCTGTTTCTCATCGCCAAGCTGTAGCCGCAAGCCGTTTGAAATCTCCCGTGTGATTTCCTCCTGCACCGTCAGGAGCTCGGCCGAATTGCGGTTGTACTGCTGTCCCCAGATTTGTGACATATTCGCCACATCCGTCAACTCGACTGCCACAGTCAGGGTGTCTTCGCGCTGGCTTACTCGTCCCGTGACGACGGCCTTCACGTTCAGTTCGTCACCGATAGTTCGTAAGTCCACCTGTTTTCCTTTGTAGGGGAAAACTAGACCCCTGGGCACTATCCGTAGATTGGGAAGACTTGACAGGTTATTGATCAGACTCTCGGTGATTCCGTCGCTCAGGTATTCGGTATCAGGATCATTGCTCACGTTCTCAAAGGGCAACACCGCTATAGAATCAATCGCCTCCCCTGGTGGAGCAGCAGTGAAGGGCCAAAACAAGGCCAGAGCCAGAATGACGATCACCACTATTCCTCCAGCTACGGCTGACCACAAGTGACTGCGCCGTGGCTCTGTACTTTCTTCCGCAGCCTGGGCAGGGACTGCTGATTCTGCTGCTCTGTCTCTCTGTAGTCTCCTCAGGTCCACCAGCAACTCGATCGCTGTCTGGTAGCGAACCTCTCTCTTTTTTTCCAGGCACTTATTGACAATGGCTTCTAACGGGTCAGGGATGTTCGGATTCAGTCTTATCAGGGAGGTGGGAGCCTTGTTCAGAATTTCATTAAAAATCGCAACCGAGTTGTCGCCCTGGAAAGGAAACTGACCTGTTGCCATCTCATAAAGGACCACTCCTAGCGAGAAAAAGTCTGTACGGGGATCAACTGGTTTGTCCAGAGCCTGCTCCGGGGACATGTAGGCCACGGTTCCCACAGTCGTTCCCGCCCTGGTCGTGAGCGCCTCTGTTGCCGGCATTGTCGTCATTTCTGAGTCCGACTGAGGCGCCTGGACCAGCTTAGCCACACCGAAATCCAGGACTTTGGCATGACCTCTTTGGGTAATGAAGATATTGGAGAGTTTGATGTCTCGGTGGATGATTCCTTCCGTGTGGGCGGCATCGAGGGCATCCGCAATCTGGACTCCCAGCTCCAGCAATTCATCGATCTCAATGGGAGCGCTTGCAATGCGATCCTTGAGGGTCTGGCCCTCCAAGTACTGCATGACGATGAAAGGCTGGCCCTCGTGCTCACCGATGTCATAGATGGCGCAGATGTTGGGATGATCCAGTGCCGATGCCGCTCTGGCTTCCCTGTGAAAACGATCCAGTGCCTGTTTGTTCTCGGCGTATTTCTCAGGCAGGAACTTCAGAGCCACATTGCGGCCCAGTCGGGTGTCCTCGGCTGTGTAGACCACACCCTGACCACCGCTGCCGAGCTTCTCTGTGATCTTGTAGTGGGAGATGGTTTGGCCGATCATGGGGTCGGCACCAGGCGTTTGAGTTCTTCAAACCAGTTGAGGACGACGTTGATTTCGGGTGTGGTTCCTTCTACTGCCTTGATCATCAGAAATTGTTGGCCGTCG
>JAZFYO010000314.1:0-3833 GCA_036443615.1 Binatia bacterium
CACAGGCCGAGGAGACGAACAGTTTGGCATCTGCCAGTGCACCGAGTAGTTTCCCGCCAACGGGCATCTGAATGGTTTTCTCGTCATTGATGGTCACGTTGACATTGCCGGAGGCAACCAGTTTGGACTTCGCCCCAAGAATGATAAAAACCAGGGAAATGACAATGGCCGTAAAAAGGCCGACACCTAATACGATTTCCAACATGGGCAGTCCCTACAAAAAGTTCCGTGTTTTGAGTTTAACGTTTCGAGTTAGAGTTCCGGGTTCAAAGTTTTGAAACGAAATTCAGCATGATCCCTCCAGGGCTTCCTGGATATTGCGCAGCCCTGCATTCACGTCCGCGGAGAGATGGATCCTGATCGCTCTGCGGTTCCGTTTGCTTAAGCTGAGAAAATCCCCGAGCGCCTGCCCCGCTTTCAGCACCCCAAACGAATAGGACTCCCCTGGAATGGCTAAGTCTTCGGCATCATCCGAAGTAATTTGGATATATAGCCCTGAGTCGGGTCCGCCTTTATGGAGTTGTCCAGTCGAGTGGAGGAGCCGGGGTCCATAGCCTAAGGTGGTTGCAACCTTCTTAGAGTCCCGAATGCGAATTCTGATGCCTTGCAAGGCTGCCTGGTTGGTCTCATTCCGTTCTACATAGGCATTCAAGGCTACATAGTCACCTTGTTGAACGCGTGCCAGGTGTGCCCCAAGAATGCCCTTGAGCGTTGTAGAACCTTTCAAAGCCTGTCGATTGAGGTCATCCGCGAAGACTCGGATACCGTTCGATACCAGGATGGGCTCATCTTCAGGCAACCGACCGTTCTTCTTGAAGGCATCCAGAAACGCTTTGGTGTTGTCTTTGCTTTCCTGGACGTTAGGCTGGTCGAACGGGTTGATTCCCATCAGAGAGCCGGCCACCGCGGTGGCGACCTCCCAAAGAAAGAACTCTTCGCCCAAGTTGATGAGGTCTGCTAATTCAATTCGGATGACGGGATGCCCTGCCTTTTCCAAAGCCGCGACTCCCGCATCCTGCTGAGGGTCGGCGCCTTCCGTGTAGCGGATGTAGACGAATAGACGGTCCTGACCATAAGCCTCCGGCGGGCCGAGGGGCTCAGCATCAATGGGAATAATGCCCTTTCCTTCCTTTCCCGTACTCCCGGCGATCAGTTGTTCAAGCCAGGCCCCCAGACCACTGATGGACGGTGACGTCACGAACGTCACTTTGTCCCGGCCCTCTTTCATCAATAATGCGAGGGACACTCCAAGGATTGCTCCTGGGTTGTCCTCGGGTGGGACTGAAGAGTCACAACTGTGCCGCATGCGCTCCGCCCGGCAGAGAAACCGCTCAACGTCTACGCCAATCATCCCCGCCGGCACCACGCCGAAATTGGACAACGCGGAATACCGCCCTCCAATGTCCGGTGCGCCGAGGAAAATATCACGAAATCCGCTTTCCCGCGCTAAGTGCTCGAGCAAGGACCCAGGATCGGTGATGACCATGAAATTTTCGCCGGCCTTGCTGCCTTTGACTTTCTGCATCCGGTCGAAGAAGTACCGGTAAAAGACCAAAGGCTCGGTCGTGGATCCCGACTTGCTGGAGACGATGCAGAGGGTCTTGGCCAGATCCACTCGTTGCTCGAAGCTCCTCACCTGTGATGGGACTGTGCTGTCCAGCACGTGGAGTTCCGGGTAGCCGGGCAGGACGCCGAATGTCATGCGGCAGACTTCCGGGCAAAGACTGCTCCCGCCCATTCCAAGTAACAGCACGTGCTTGAAGCCTTCGCTGCGGATGGTCTCGGCTACCGCCTTGATGCGTCCTGTGTGGTGCACCTGCTGTTCGATAATGTGAAGCCACCCAAGCGCGTTTGCGATCACCGTCTGATGACCCGGATCGCGATGCCATAAGGAGGGATCTTTTGCCCAAAGCCTTCGTATGCAGCCCTGTTCACGCAGTTCCTTGAGTTTTGCTTGGACGTTCGATTGGAACGCGCCAAGTGAATAGGATTGCTGGCTCAGTTTGGGCCCGAGCACCTCCTGGCGCTTTTGACTAATCACACCCATGAGCTCGTCAAACGAATTAACAAAGAGGCGGGCACCATCCGTCAGTAACGTTTGGCCGACTTCATTGATATCAATCTTGCACTCTTCCAGCAGATCCATGACTTCCTTCGCCTCGTCGATTCCCTCGGTAAGACTGCTGCGGACGCGGCCATGATCCCTGAAGGCGTTGAAGGTGGCAGCCGGTATCGTATTCACGGTATCCGGTCCAATCAGTTCGTTCACATAATAGGTGTCCAGGTATCGTGGATTTTTGGTTCCGGTACTCGCCCAGAGGAGCCGCTGGACTTTTGCCCCTTTTTCCTTGAGTGCGAGGAAGCGAGGAGAGGAACACACTTCTTGGAATCTGAGGTGGGCCATTTTCGCATTGGCAATGGCCACCTTTCCAAAGAGACTCTGGAGTGAGGCTTTCACAAGGGAATTAGGGGCCTCCTTGATTTTGGCCTCCAACTGACCATCCACCAACGTATCGATACGGCTCACGAAGAAGCTGGCTACCGAAGAGACTTTGCTGACCTCTCCAGCCTTGGCCGCCAATTTTTCCAATCCGGCAATATACGCCCAGGCGACTTTTTCATACATATCGACGCCGAATAACAGGGTGACGTTCACACTGATACCCTGGCTTAACAAGTGCTCAATAGCCGGCAAGCCTTCCAGAGTGGCTGGAACCTTGATCATCACATTGGCCCGCCCGACAGCCTTGTGCAGACGGAGTGCTTCCTCGATCGACCCTTGGGTGTCATACGCCAGAGCTGGGGACACTTCCAAGCTCACGTATCCATCCCGGGTTCCTGTCGCTTCATACACGGGAAACATGAGATCGGCTGCATCCTGGATGTCACGAACGGCGAGGGTTTCATAGATCTCTTTGACGCCGGTCACATCCGAGGCAACCTGTTTGAGTGACTGGTTATAGTCCGAGCTCCCTGCAATGGCCTTTTCGAAGATGGAGGGGTTCGAGGTGACTCCCATCAATCCATCGTTGTCGATCATGGCCTTCAATTCACCTGAGGAAATCAGGCCACGGCGGATATAGTCGTACCAGGGGCTTTGGCCGAATTCTCGAAGTTGCACGAGTGGGTTCATGGGATCACCTTAAAAATAGTTTAAAGTTTCAAGTTTAAGGAACAGAAAAGGTTTTGAGCTGAAAATTCCTAAGAAATCAGAGGGCTTTAAATTTAGTACCCTTAACACCGGATTTTCGAAGATAGCTCATCAGGCCAGAAATGAGTCGGCTTGTTTCACTGGCCAGAGAGGCAAGCTGATCGAATTCTTCTGGGCTGAGATAGCCCTGGTCATGTGCCACATATAGTTGACTCCTTACTTCACCCGCTGAACCTTTTGCCAGCGAAAGGAATTGGACGAACTCGCCAGTGCCGCCACGCTCAAAACCCTCAGCAACATTGGACATGACCGAAACAGCAGCCCTGCGAATTTGGTCGCGCAGACCTAGGTCACGACCGAACGCCGAGTTTTTTGAGACGGCATAGATTTCCCTCACAAGCCGGCGAGCTTTCTGCCACACTTGAAGTTCCTCGAAGGATTCGTATGTCGCCATCCCTCAACTCTCAACGTTAAACTTTAAACGTTAAACATTATACTATTCGTTAAAACTTCATCCCTGAAAACGACATGAAGCCCAGTGCCATTAGGCCGCAGGTAATGAAGGTAATCCCCAAACCCTGGAGACCGTCTGGAACGTCACTATATTTGAGTTTTTCACGGACACCCGCAAACGCCACAATAGCCAAAGCCCAGCCTAGTCCACTCCCGAACCCATACACCA
>JAZFYO010000315.1:0-6097 GCA_036443615.1 Binatia bacterium
TCGCCAACTTCTATGTTCTGATAGTTCAATTTCTTTTTCATCTGTGATCTCTTTACTAAATGTTATTCAGTCTGCACTGAAGATAGAAAATCTTTTTGAGCCGACAATGCGGATCTCTGGGGTGACAATTCTAGTGAAGTAAAATGTGAGTGTTTCAAAACACCTGGGTTCCAAGGGTGAGTTTTGGAAATGCCGGAGTTGACGTAGAGTTTGTTCGTGGTCCGTTCGGTCCGGCTCTGAGTTGGTCGGGTTTTACCCACTTCGGGTTGGAAGCACCACCTCTGCATTCCCCTGGGTGGTTGTCTCACCTGCCTGGTTAACTCCTGTGATCTGCACCTTCACCACCGATTTGCCATCCCGAACCTTCCCCGCCACTTTCCCTCGATACCATGTGACGTCGCCATAGATGTTGGGAGTCCGAACCTGGACATAAAGCTTGCGCAGGAATCCGTTATCTCCCATCCAGTTCGTTACCAAGGGGCTGACCCATGCAAATCTCATCACGCCATTATCGAAAGGCCCCGCCATTCCCCTTTGTGCCGCCAAATTGAAATCCTCGTGTTGCTGCGAGAACTTCACTTTCCAGCCTATCACCGAGTTAGAAACCGCCGCATGAGGTGACTTAAGCAGATCAAGATAGCCCAGTCTGCCGGCCTTGTACGAAGGGCCGAGGCCGGCGTTCCAGCACACCATGTCTCCAATGGTGAGGGGGCCCCGGACCATGGACGGAATCTCATCACCGACGGAGACATCATCCCAATAGAGGGTCTTATCTCCGGTCCTTTTCTCCTCCTTCATTGCTTTATCGATATCCTCCAACTCCTTCTCGTTGCAACGGTGGATCGGCCGGTCGGAAAGGAGCTCCGTGCCTATCTGAGTCGTGCGGATCATGGTCCCGATCGCCTTCGCGACCACTGCGTCATCCTGATTCCAGTATGTGACCTCGGAGATCACAAAAATCAGGCGACGCCCGCCCCGGCTCTTTTTCTCGTACATGTCCACCTGTCTCGATGTGGCACGCAAACGGTCTCCCAAAAGAACGGGCAGAAACCACTCAAACTCCAAACCCCCGATCAGGGAGGAAAGGGGCACGTCCATGGGGGCCCCGTGGAGAATAGGGTAAAGAACCGACACCAGGAAACCCGGTGGGGCTGTGAGCTTTCCGTAGCGGCTTTTGGCCGCATATTCCGGGTCCAGCCAGAGGGGATTTCCGTCGTCAGTGCCATAGACGAAGTGACGGATGGCGTCCACCGAGGCCTCGGAGTTCCACGGTTCCCTTTCCCGAACTTCCTTACCGGTCATCTCCCGAGTCTTTGCAACAAACTCGTCGATTCGTGCATCCACGTCAGTCGGCGACATGATAATTCTCCTGAGTGATGAAATAAGTGTTAGCTTCCATCGCTTACTTGAACCATGGGACCAAGCGCCTCCTCCATAATCGTCGGGATCTCGGAGAGAGTTTCTGCAATTCTGACCCCTGCCTCCCTGAGAAGTCTCTTCTTTCGGATGGACGATCCCAACCCTCGGCCAACGATGGTGCTCGTATGACCAAAGCTCATCCCCCTGGATAGTCTTTCGACGGCCTCCCCCACTATCAGCGCCACCAAGGTCTTGGTAAATCCTCCTTGTTGGACCAGCTCAGCGACCTCCTCTTCGTGACCGGTTCCGGGTTCTCCGAATAGGACCACACCCTTGGTTTCGGGGTCGCATTCAAAAAGTTTCAGGAGAGGCACGAAACCAGTGCCGATCAGCAGATCTCCTCCAATGGATATATAGGTGCTCTGTCCGATGCCTTTTCGGGTCAGAACATTACCGACCTCCCCTCCCATACCACCACTGCGCGATATAATGCCAACAGGCCCGGGCGCGAATAACCGCTCCGGCTCTGCTCCTCCCGTGCCGCCGAGCTTTGCCTTCCCAGGGCTGATCATTCCTTGGGAGTTGGGCCCGATCAGTCGTACCCCTTTTCTGGAAGCCTGCTCAATGATCTCTGCCGCATCGTGATGAGGGACACCCTCGGCCAGGATCACTACAACCGGAATTCGATTCTCAATGGCCTCCAGGGCCGCACCCTTGGCTCGACGAGCAGGAACGAATAAGACGGAGATGCCAACGGGATGAATCCTGACGGCCGCCTTCACAGAATCATAGACCGGGACACCGTCAAGCGAGCCACCTCCCTTTCCAGGCGAAACGCCTGCCACCACCCTTGTTCCATATCGGACCATATAGGAGACATGGGTGCGGGCCTGTTGACCCGTGATCCCCTGGACCAACACGCAGCTCTGGTCATCGAGAAGGATACTCATGCCGCTCTCATTAGCTCGACAATCCTCCGAACTGCGTCTTCCAGAGAGGTAGCCGCATCATAAAACTCAATACCGGGTATCTCCGAGGCCATTTTTTTTGCCACCTCGACTCCCGGACCAGCATAGCGAAAGACAACAGGAAATTTCCTGGGGTCTATCTCAAGGTCCTTCAATGCCCTGACGACTCCCCTCACCTTGACATCAATCGGGATGAAATTGGTAATATTGCCACCGGCAATCATTCCTTTAAGACCAGGCCTCGATAGGATAGCCTTGGTGGCGAGGTACATCTTCTCTTCCACCCTTCCGGGGGTGATATCGAAGGTGGTTGCCGGTTTTCCCCCCAATCGCTGGATCAGGTCCAGGGCCAGAAAACCACTCCCGCCTCCTGTAATCATGAAAGCAATGTCGCCCTTCTCGAACTCATTAAACCGTATGGCAGAGCTTGGATCGGTCTTGTCGATGTCTCGAATTTCCCTCTCCAGGGCCGTGAGAGGCCTCCAGCCATTGGTCCGCTCCGGGTCGGCAATCCCGTCCAGCTCCGGATGGCGAAAGAGGGCCTGATCATCAATCACGATCACAGCCGATGGGGCAACGATACGGTCCTCATCGGTTAATGCCAGCGGGTTCACTTCTACGGTCTGGGCATCGAACTGACGAAAGACCTGATAGAGTCCACAAAGCACTTGGGCGGTCTCCGTAAGAATCTTTCCTTCAAGGCCTGCGCTTTCTGCAATCTCTCTTGCCTGGAAGGGTTGAAGACCGATAGAGACGTCGACCGGCATCTGAACCAGCCGTTCGGGATCTTTTTCTAAAATTGTCTCGACATCGATGCCGCCCAGGGATGAAAAAAGGACCACCGGTTTTCGGCTCATGCTGTCAAAGGTGATGGACACGAAAAACTCTTTGGCGATGCTTACCACTTCGCTCACCAGGAGTTCTCTAACCGGAAAGTTTAAAATGGTACGGCCAAGCAGTTCCCTGGCCTGATCAAATACTTGAGCGGGAGTCTGGGCCATCTTGATTGCCCCAGCCTTCCCCCTCCCTCCAGCCGGGATGAGGGCCTTGAGAACGACATGTCCACCGAGACCGTCCGCAGCATCTCTGGCCGCTTCTGGTGTCGAGATGACCTTGAAAGGTGGGACCGGAACTTCGCCCTGCCTCAAGAGATCCAGCGCATGATGCTCCAACAGCCTGGCCATCTCTCAGTCTCTCATGCTCCGGAGGCTCAGCGATTTTGCAGGGCCTCAGGATTGACGACATGGGTAGGTTTACCCTCTAGGTAGCTCAAAATGTTATCAATGGCGCCAGAAAAAGATCGTTCGTAATTCTCCACGGAGACAAAACCGAGGTGAGGGGAAAGAACAACATTATCGAGCTGCAAAAGAGGATGAGGGGGATTCATTGGTTCTTCTGCAAAGACATCAAGACCAGCACCGGCAATCTTTCCGGCCTTCAGGACCTCGATCAGGGCCGGCTCATCCACAATCGCACCACGGGACGTATTGATGAGAACAGCCGATGGCTTCATGAGCTCCAGCTCCCTGCGGCCGATTATTCCGCGTGTACGCTCGGCGAGCTTCCAATGAATCGTCACAATATCCGACCTTCTGAGGAGATCATCGAATGAGACCCACTCGGCCCCACTGGCCTTTGCGCGCTCAGGGGTCAGTGTCAAACCCGCCGCCAGTACGGACATCTGAAAAGCCCCGGCAATTCTCGCAACGTCCTTGCCGATTCTCCCGAGACCGAGAATACCAATGGTCTTGCCATTGAGTTCTCTGCCAATAGTCGTCTGCCACTTCCCCTCTCGTACCGCGCGGTCCTCCTGAGGAGTATGACGCATCACTGCAAATATAAGATTGAATGTCTGCTCAACGGTGGGGATCCCGGAGCTGGCGGAGATCGCCACTTGGATACCACATCGTGTAGCTGCCTCCACGTCAATGCTGTACACTCGAGCCCCAGTCTGAGAGATGAACTTCAATCCGGGCAGGGACTGAAGCAGGCGGGAGTGAAAGTCCGTACGATCGTGAATGGGAATAACAATATCGACATCGGCGAGGCTCCTGATAATTTCCTCATCCGATTTGCCCCTATTATTGCAGAAGAGAACCTCACATCGCTCTTCTAACCTCTTGAGACAGCTCAAGCCCAACACGGCATTTTGGTAATCATCGAGAACAGCAGCTCTCATCTTTTTTCCTAAGCCTGAATCCATTTGCTAAGCTCCCCTTCGTCTATCTCAGACCCTAGTCCATGGTCATGAGGAACCTTCACCTTACCACCTTCAAGGCGAAGTGGTTTCTTAACGACATCGCCTCGCATTTTAAGCGGCCCCACAAACTCACATCCCTCAAGTACGTTTCTACAGCTTGCGGCGACGTGGATTTCGGCCAGCGTATCGATGGCGAGGCCGAAGCCATGACCTATCACACAACTGATCCCGGCGGCCTCTGCCATCTCGATCATTTGAACAGTGCGATGAATTCCTCCTTGCTTCATCACCTTGACCTTCACAATCCCCGCAGCTTCCTTCTTAATAACCTCGATGAGAGTTTGAGGTCCCACGATGGACTCATCAGCCATGACGGGAATTTCCACCGCCTTTCTTACCTTCGCCATCCCATCCAGATCCCGGCGTGAAACCGGCTGCTCGAAAAGAGACACATCGAACTGACTAATTGCCTTGGCCAGAAGAATGGCGTCATCTACCGTGTAGGCCTCGTTGGCGTCAACTCTGAGGGCCATCTTTTTCCCTACAGCCTCCCGCACTGCCTGGACCCTATCCCGGTCCGTCTCGACTCCCGAACCCACTTTGATCTTTGCCGAGTGAAAGCCACGCTCTAACCAGGACAAGGCTTCCCGGGCCGCCTCATCGGGGGATATCATCCCGATCCAGCCATTAAGGGTTATCTCTTCTCTCAGATGACCTCCCAATAAGGAATGAACGGGAACACCCAGGACCTTCCCCTTGAGATCGAACAGGGCCATCTCGACGGCCGCCTTGGCATCCAGGTTTCCAGGAAAGATCCGATCCATGCGATCCAAGGCAGCTAATATGTTTAGCGGATCCACCCCCGTCAAATTTGAGGCAAGTTGACGGACAGAGGCCAAGGTTTCTGAAAAGCTCTCTTCCGAATAGCCGGGGTCAGGGTCTACATTTCCAACGCCGTCTATTCCTTCATCAGTCTGAACCCTCAAGACAATGCTCTCCTGGCATGTTTTTGCCAGATTGGCATTACGGAAAGAGCCCTTTAAAGGGATCTTCAGAGGGAAGATATCTATTCTCGAAATCTTCAAGCAGATTGCTATCCTAATTCTTGCATCCCCGAAGTGCAATGCCCGTACCTACGGGGTCCTTTACCCCGAACCACAGAACGCCCCGCACGTGAGTGGCCGAATGAATGTTCTGGACTCTCCCGAAGACCCGCACCCCAAAGCCACATGCGTAAATTCGTGGTACGGGGTTTACCCAAGGAAAAAAAACCATTATATTCTTGCACAGGAGGAGTAATGTCGCGCATTGTCCATATTGCCCTCAAGGTGGAAGAGCTGGATAAGACCAGCGAGTTTTACGAGAAGGTCTTTGGCTTCACTCGCGTTGAAACTAGCCGGGTAAGAGATCACACGTCGCGTCATTTAACCGATGGCACCATCGATGTGGCCCTTATCAAATACGATAGCGAAGAGTCGGTCGAGGCTAAGGCCGCAGGCCTGGGACCTTGCATTCATCACTTTGCGATTGAAGTGGATAATCTGGAGAGGTCTGTAGCCGAGATTCGCAA
>JAZFYO010000316.1:0-3122 GCA_036443615.1 Binatia bacterium
ACCTCTCGGAGTACCACTCCGGATTCCGTGTCTTCAGCTGTGCAGCTCTCAGGCAGATACCCTTTCAGGCGTGTTCGGATTTTTACCATTTCGATACGGAAATCCTGGTTCAGTTCAAGCTCAAAGGTCTTCGAGTTATCGAGAGACCTATCCCTACCCACTACGGAACTGAGCGAAGTTACGTGAACGTTTGGCGGTATGGCTTTGACATTCTTTACACGCTGATCGAGTACCTCCTTCATAAGAAGGGAATCCGGCGTGTCAAGAAGTTCGGGATTGATTAAGCATCGATTTATTTCGAAGAGACAAATCGTCTAGGGAGCCGCTTGGGGTATGCCGAATCCATTTATCCTTAGGGCCGTCACCGGGGTCTGGTCCAAGGAAGTCGGACGGATTAAAAGTGTCTTGGATCTCAGTTGTGGTGGGGGAGATACGGCGCTTATGTTGAAGGATCAGGGATTCGCAGTGGTAGCAACAGAATATGTCCATCCTCCCTTTTTGGGCAATCGAATTCTCCGTGTTGGCGGAGTTGACCTGAATGAATGTCTGCCTTTCAAGAGCGGTATTTTTGATGGGGTTAATCTGACCGAGGTCATCGAGCATTGCGAGCATCAGGCCCAGCTTATTCGAGAAATTGCGCGTGTTCTTCGATTTGGCGGAGTGGTCGTGATCAGTACTCCCAACGTTCTCAACGTTCTTTCGCGCCTCCGCTTTCTCTTCACTGGGTTTATGCGAGGACGAGTTCGACCGGTGCACCATACGAAAGGTCCAGGACAGGCGCCTAATATCTACCTGATACACTTTTATGAACTTTACTACCTTCTTTTCCACTATGGCTTTGTTGTCGAGGAATTAAAGACGACCCGAATTAAATTCGCACCAGTTTTCTTCTCAATCTTTCTTTACCCCTTCATGTGGCTTTTTAGTCTGGAGGCTGTTATTCGGGCAGAAAAGGACCCTAAGCAGAAACGCATCAATTGGCAGATCCTAAAATATTTCTTTGGTGGCCCTCTCCTTTTCTCTGATAATATCGTTGTGAAGGCGAGAAAGAAGACAGCGGATGAAGATCGCTCTGGCCCATAAAAGGCTCGATCTCGGCGGAGGAACGGAGAGGGACTTTTATCGTACCGCAGAGGGCCTTAGAGATCTGGGGCATGAGGTGCATCTCTTTTGCGGAGAGTTTCGAGTCCCGCCTCCAAAAGAGACCCACGCGCACAGGGTTCCAACCCTGCGCCTGGGAAGGACGGCCCAACTCCTAAGCTTCGCCTTCCTTGGTCCAAAGACAATTCTCCCTCACAGATGCGACGTGTTGGTAAGTTTCGGGAGAATGGTATCGCAAGATGTCTTGCGGAGCGGTGGTGGATCTCATCGAGTATTCCTGGAAAAGATGAGAAAGGGAGAAGGGGTCCTGCGCCGGCTCTGGCATCGATTCAGTCTCTATCACCGCAGTGTCCTTGCTGTTGAGGCTCTTCAATTTCGACCACAGTCTTATCGGAAGATCTTGGCCGTCTCTCAAGAGGTAAAGCGGGAAATTATCCGTACCTATGGGGTTTCGGAGGATAATATTGCGGTCGTCTATAATGGCGTCGATACCGAGCGATTCCATCCCCGTAACCGTGAACGGTCGAGGGCCAGGATAAAGGCGCAATGGGGAATTCCTTCCGAAGCCCCTTTGGTGCTTTTTGTTGGAAGCGGATTCCAGAGGAAAGGGTTAGACCGTTTGCTGAAGGTCTGGGGATCACCTCAAATCGAGGGAATCCACCTCCTGGTGGTAGGGGAAGACGCGCGCCTGGAGCGTTACCGATCATGGGCGCTGGCACAGGGGCAGGGGAGGGTTATCTTGACAGGACGTCAGGACAACATCGAGGAGTATTACGGTGCCGCAGATCTTTTAGCTCTCCCAGCGTTTCAGGAGGCGTTCGGAAATGTGATCTTGGAGGCGTTGGCCACTGGCGTGCCCGTGCTGACCACCAAGGCGGTTGGAGCGGGCGAACTCCTTCTGGAGGAGCTTGCAGAGGGGATTCTACTCCGTCCGGACGATCCTGTAGAGATACAGGGCAAGATCCGCTCCATCCTGGACCGTCATCGTTGGCCTCTATTGGCCTTAAAGGCCAGAGAATTAGGGGAAAAGTATTCCTGGCGCAGGCACTTTCTTGAATTGGAGAAATTTCTAAGCGCGGTTTGTCAGGAAAAGGGATCTTGCGGACAAACCAAAGAAACACTTCGTGAGTCGAGACCATAACCAGATTTGCCTGAAAGTTGGTGGTGCATGCATGTGGCTTCCGAGCCATCTTCACAATGACCCCAACCTCAGCCTCTTGGCTGATCCGGATCGGCTTTTTGCCATGCCGCAATGTGAAATTGTAAAGGACCAGAAAAAAATCAAGGTCGGCCGAGTGTCTGTGGAGGTCGGGGGAGAAATAAAAAGGGTCTATTTGAAGAGATACAATACCTTTTCGTGGCGGTATCGGTTGGGGTCACTGTTTGTACGGTCGGGGGCTTTTCGATCTTGGCTGGGGGCGGGGATTCTGATGAATGCCGGTTTTCACACAGCCAAGCCGATCGCCGTAGTAGAGAGGCGTTCTTGGGGGATGTTGACAGGGAGTTTCTATCTTTCGGAGGAGATCCCTGCCGCCAGGACCGTGGATGATTTTTGGAACCAGGATCTTCTCCCGGCCGGCGGTGTGGAAGGTTCTCGAAGGCGACGGGAATTTCTAAATAGCCTGGCCAGGCTATTCCGTTCGCTTCATGAGATCGGTATCTACCATAATGATCTCAAGGACGCCAATATCCTCTTCTCGGATAACGGGCAGCAGGGCGGGTCTTTCTACCTGCTGGATCTAGAGGGAATCAGGGGTTATCGGCGTTTGAGCGGACGGCGCCGGCTCAAAAATCTCGTCCAGTTGAATCGAACGATGGGGAAGTATTTGCGTTGGCCTGAGAGGCTCTATTTGCTCAAGGTCTATCTCGGAAATGCCTTTTTCGACCGGGGCGAAAAGAGGAAGTGGATTCAGAGGGTTCTAAGAGGCAGCGAACGAGGGGACCGGCGCTCCCTCAGGAAGAGGTAGGCTTGCAGTGCAGGATTCAACTCCCAGGTTTTCCAGTCCCGAATCTGGGTTTTC
>JAZFYO010000317.1:0-3275 GCA_036443615.1 Binatia bacterium
CCGGTCGAAAGCCCAAGAGGACCTCGTCACCGGGAGTAGCTTCGGACTTGATTTTGAAAGGCCCGATCGGTGTCTCAATCAGGTGTGCGCCGGTCGATTTGCCTGTCAGCCAGTTGACCTGTCCGAATAACTCTGCGACCTCGACGCGGCGAGGGTGGTGGTATAGGTCCATCGGGCCCCCGACCTGAAGCAGTTCTCCTGCCTGTATCAAGGCAATCTTATCGGCAACTGCCATGGCCTCGACCTGGTCGTGGGTGACATAGAGCACGGTAAAGTCGAGCTGCTTGGCCAGCTCACGGATTTTTCCCCGCACCTCTTCCCTCAAGCGGGCGTCGAGGTTGCTGAGGGGCTCGTCCATCAACAGAACCCTCGGGTTGACCGCTATCGCGCGGGCCAGGGCCACACGCTGCTGCTGCCCCCCGCTGAGCAGAGTGGCCGAGCGGTGGGTTTGTTCTTCGAGCTGGACCAGCCGCAGGGCTTCGTTCACGCGGCCGGCTACCTCGGAGCGCGGTACCCGTTGTGCGCCTTCCGCCAGAGGCAGCGCCACGTTCTCGTAGACCGTCAGATGTGGCCAAACGGCATAGGACTGAAAGACCATACCGAGTTTTCTCTGCTGAGGGGGAATCCAGGTGGGCGGATTGTCAGATGAGACCACCTGACCATCGATACGAATTTCGCCTCCGTCGGGGGTCTCCAGACCTCCGACGCATCTGAGGAGGGTCGTCTTACCCGACCCGCTTGCTCCTACTATAACGAAGAATTCACCTTCCGCTATCTCGAGGTCCAGCTCCTTTAAGGCCCTGACATTGCCGCCGGTAACTATGAAATTTTTTGAAAGGCCACGAACCGTTATCATTACCCGGCTTTCCCTCTCAGGGTCCGCTCCCAACTCTAGTCCCCTTCAGCGGAAGGGATACTCAAAGGCATCACTGCTCTTACTATGGCACGGATACGACCCGTGCGCTTGCCTCCAACACGACAGGATCGGGGCTAGTACTTAACGCCGGCAAGCGGATTTGCGATGACCTCCTCCAGAGAGCCGGCCCGCTTCCACTGCTCGGGAGGTCGGCTCCTATCATCCCAGCCAAATTGGTCCATCGAAGCGTAAAGCTCGACCGAAAATCCGTCCGGATCCAGAAATTCAACACCGGGGTTGCCCCCGGGTCCCCTCCGCCCCTCGTAGGTAATCGTTACTCGCTTGGCGCGCAAAAAGTCTCGAATTTTGAAAAGCTCCGAAACGCTCTCCACCTCCAGGGCGCAATGATGGAACCCAACCTGCCCCTGCTTCGGCAGCTCGTTGTTGCCCTTGGCCGGGACCAGCGCAATGGTGTGGTGATCCGAAGCATTACGGAGAAACACCATGCCAATCTCATTTCGGTCCGAGACCTTGAAACCCATGATCTCCGTCCAGAACTTTGTGGTCCGCTCGACATCGGTGACGCTAAAGACCACGTGCCCTAGTTTCTTGACCCGCACCGGAGTCGTCTGCTGGGTTTTCTCCTCAGTCTGGGCTTTAAGCTCTTCAGACGTAATCTCACCCTCCTTGCCAAAATTATGGCTTCTAACACCAATTGAAACCGGTATCAAGAACCCCCTTTACGTGTCAATAGGGTTAAGGAATACCCAATGCTCAGATTTTGACCTTGGTCTTGAAATGTTCCCAGGCCCTTTGTGTAGATGTGGGCTTAAAGGTTCTCAGGGTAATCCTTTCCGCCTCATCTCGACTAATATATTTTGGGTCACCCAGCTTCATTGCCTCGACCTGCAAGCGTGCCGACTCTTCGAGATAGAGGGAGAGGACGCAAACCTCAGGGATGCTCCCTCCCACAACTACAGCTCCGTGTCCTCGGAGAAGGACAGCCTTGGACGATCCCATGATCTGTACAATCTCGGCAGCCCTCTCGGGCGTTTCCGTCTGCCCGGTGGCTTCATACACCGGCACTCCTTCATAAAAGATTACACTGTAGTTATGCATAGGATGGATAGTCTCCCCTACAACGGTCAATAGAATTGTATAAGGAGAATGGAAGTGCATCACTGCCTTCACATCTTCTCGGGCCTTGTATAGTGCTTGATGCACTCCGGACTGTGGAACCTCCTTCTCGAAATCAACCACAAAGAGATCCTTGGGCTTCACCAGGGCTGGGCTTTTCCTCGGCATGAAAAGCATTTTCTGACTGCCGTCAATCCGCGTGCTCAAGTGGGCAAAGGCGTCGCTCAATCCCTGTTGGTTGATAATCCTCAGAGCGGTCACATAGTCCTTTTTCAACGCTTCCAAGGCAGCCTTCTTCATAATCTGTCCCTCCGCATCCCCTATTAATTGGATCTCAAGAAAACGCCCGTCCCATAGCCACATCAAAAAATAGTTGCCGGATCAGATGTTCAACTCGTTTGACCGGTCCCTGTCAAAACGGTTGCCCGCCGCACTCCCCTTCTGGGGGAAGATCGCATCTATCTTTGCCAGGTCATTAGAGGTTAGATCCACTACCGTCGAACCGGTGTTCTCCTCCAGATGAGAGACATTACTTGTCCCCGGAATGGGTACAAAAAAGTCCCCTTGGTGAAGAATCCATGCCAGCGACAGTTGCGCGCAGGTCCATCCCTTGGCATCAGCCATTTTTTTAGTTGAGCCAGGAGTCGCAAATTGTGCTCAAGGTTTCCGTCATAGAAGCGAGGCGCCCTCCGCCTGGCGTCCTTAGGGTCGAATTGAGACAAGATCTTTACAGATCCTGGAAAGAAACCACGACCGAGCGAGTAATAGGACACAAACCCAATACCAAGCTCACGAACAACGGGAATGGTGTCCGCCTCGTAATCGCGGGTCCAGAGTGAATACTCGCTCTGCACAGCTGTGATCGGGTGGACTGAATTGGCCTGGCGAATTGTCTCCGGCCCCGCTTCGCACAGGCCGATGTAGCGAATTTTGCCTTGCTCTCTGAGCCGGACCATGGCCCCCACGGTTTCTTCGATCGGCACTTGCGGATCGACCCTGTGCAGGTAATAGAGATCAATGACATCCGTCTTAAGCCGCCGGAGAGACGCCTCGCACGCCAACGGCGCATATTCCGGACTGCCGTCCACCAGGCGGCCCTTTGCCCAAGGTTGGCCTCTGAGGTTGCCAAATTTGCTGGCCAGCACGACGGAATCGCGTCTTCCCTTGAGCGCCTTTGCCAGCACTTCTTCGTTGTTGCCATCGTTATGGTCGGCCGTATCGATAAAATTGACGCCAAGGTCTATGGCGCGGTGTATGACGGCGATGGACTTTTTTTCGCCCT
>JAZFYO010000318.1:0-2437 GCA_036443615.1 Binatia bacterium
TTAGGCGCTGTTGTTCCTGCCAGCAGGAGCGCCGGGCTGGACGTGGCATTTACGATCCGGTGCCAGGCGTTGAGCGGAATAGAGAACAAGGAACCGGCCTGCCACTCGAAGGTCAGCTTCTTGTTGCTCCCGTCGGCCCAAACCTCGGTCGTTCCACGCCCATGGACGACTAAGTATTGCTCTTCATAGAGGTGGCGCTCAACGTTCAGCGAGCCCGCACCCGGCACTTCGACCAGGTAACAACCCCATAGTCCCTCGGTGCCTAAAAGCTGAATAAAGGTCCCCTTGCCTCCCATGCGTTTCCAGGATTTTAAGGGCAGGTTCTGTACTTTCTTCACGCCGATTTCGCGGTAAATAGGGATCTCCTGCTCTTCCATAAAGATATCGTAAGGCGTTTTTGGGCGGGGAAACTTGCCGTAGCCCGCTTTTTTCTTTTCATCTGTGGGCTCCTGCCATTCCGTGCTTGGTGGGTGGTCCATGATTCCTCCAGTTTAATGATTTTATTTTGTACTGCCTATAGGTAGGGAAAGATTATCCTATCGGTGGCAGTTGCGTCAACTTAGCGAAGGGGTTGGCGATTTCCTTGGTGTGTTTAGCGCGTGAGACCTGCCAAACGCTTGAGTGTCTTCATCACTGCGGCGAGGTCCTGGGAACCCTCTCCGGCCTCGCTGGCTGCGGTGTAAAGCTGCTGGGCCGTGCTGGTAAGGGGTAGAGGGACCTCCAGGCGGTGCCCCTCCTCGAGCATCAGCCGGATGTCTTTCAAGAAGATATCGAGCTTCATCTGCGGCGGGAACTCCTCCGCTGCCATGAGCGGCCCGCGGATCTCCATCATGCGTGAACTGGCCGCCGTGCCCGCCAGTGCCTCCAGCATCATTGCGGGGTTGAGACCCCCCTTGGCACCCAGTACGAGCGCCTCGGCCAGGGCTGCGGTGTTCAACGCGACCAGAAGGTTTGTCACTAGTTTTGCCAGTGACGCCATGCCGGCGCCCCCCACGTGGACAGTCCGTTGCGTGATGGCATCAAAGATAGGACGGCATCTCTGAAAATGCCCGGGATCGCCTCCGACCAGGATAGTGCAGTCTCCGTGCGCCACCATGGCGCTTGTGCCGCTCATAGGGGCATCGAGGAATCCCAGCCCCTTGGCCAGTGCGGTTTTGTGAAGGCGGCGCGTCAGGTTGGGGGAAATGGTGCTCATCTGGAGAATTATGGACTTGCCCGGTGCGGTCTCGATGAGTCCACCGGGGCCACCTATGACTGCTTCGACGCTCTCGAGTGAGGGGAGGATAGTAAAGACTGCCTCCGCCCCCATGGCGGCCTCTGCAATAGTTGCCGCTGGTCTCAGCCCTTGGGGGGCAAGGGCCTCTAACTGTTCCGGGCGCGTGTCGTAGCCCGTAACCTCGAAGCCACTCTGAAGGAGACGTAAGGCAACAGGGCTTCCAAGTAACCCCACACCGACGATGCCGATACGACGCATCGTGTCACCTCCTACCATCTATTTTCCAAACCCCGCCTTCTCCAGATTCGCCACTATCACTATGATGAGCTTTTCCGGATGCAGATAAGTTCTAGCCACACGAACAATGTCCTCCCGACTGACCTGCCGGATCAGCTCAGGGTAACGGTCCGGATAGTCCAATCCCAGATCGTAGAATTCTGTGCGGGCGAGGAAACGTGCCACCCTTCGATTGGTATCCAGGCGAAGCGGGAAGCTGCCAACGAGGTAGTCCTTGGCCTCTTTCAGTTCCGTCTCGGTAGCCCCTTGCTCCCTGATTCTGCGAATTTCCTCCTTGGCGATTCGTATGGCCTCTTGAGCACTCTTGTTCTTAGTCTGCATGCTCACACGGAATGTCCCGACATGTTTTCGCGCAGAGAATGAGCTGAAAACCGAGTAGGCAAGGCCACGCTTATTTCTAATGGCATCCGCGAGGTGAGAGGAGAGGCCTCCACCTCCCAGGATATAGTTCATCACCTGGATGGGATAATAATCCGGGTGTCTTCTGGGGACACCCTCATGCCCAAGGATGATGTTGGCCTGTGTCAGGTCTTTGTTGATGTGGATTGTGTCTGCGGGTCCTGGGGATACCGTTGGAGGGGGCTCTTGAGAAAAGCTTCCTTTCCCCCAGGAGTTGAAGGCGTCGTTGAGCTTTCTCACTATTTCCTTTTGGGATATATCTCCAACCACTGCCAGGATCGACCGGTCAGGGGTGTAGTAGCGCTGATAGAACTCGACCAGGCTGTTTTGATCGATCTCTTTGACCGAATCCTCCGTCCCCTCTACCGGGCGACCGTAGGGGCTCTGGGGAAAGAGGGCTGACCTGAACTTTTCCCGGGCGATCGCTCTGGGATTTTCTTTCTTGGCCTTGATCGACGCCAGGACCGATTTTTTTTGTCTTTCGACTTCTTCCGAGGGAAAGACCGAATCGGTCAATATCTCTGC
>JAZFYO010000319.1:0-5596 GCA_036443615.1 Binatia bacterium
GCCCGGTCGAACCGGATCATATTCGTCTTGACCAACTTTTACTGAGGTGTGACCCCACCCTCCCTGGGAGTGCACGATGCCCCGGTAACCTGAAGATTAACAATCCGGAGACCAAAAAGAAGAAAGAACATGCAGGATTCCAAAACCTGCACGAATTCTTGTTCTTACCCGAGGGATCCCCAGCATCCTTAGACCTTTCTCTATGACCGCTTAGGAAAGTTGAAACCAAGGTACGTGCCGCCGCTAATACCCATCAAGACCACCAGCCTGTCAGGAATATCCGGTAGATGCATTGTGTTAATTAAGTCGATCACATAAATAATCACGACGATCAGTGTCCAGATGGCAATCTGACAGCGGTGAAGACTCAATGCGTAGCTTTGTGTCGTTTCGTTATAGTCCGAAAAGAGTCCGCTCGGATTTAGGTTCTTCGGGTCAATTTTATTCTTAAGAACGATAGCCTTTGCTCCTACTGCTGTCGCTGAGCTAACACCCATTAGCCAGAACATCCCATCAGTGACATCGAGGAATTCCTTATAGATAGCTACCAAAAGAACATAGGAAAGCCCAAAGACAAAGGTCCAGAGGCCCATCTGGATCTTCGACAGACTGAGCTGACCCGTTTTGCTTTTGAATACGCTTCCCTTTACGCTAATGACTATCAAAGCAACCAAGACGAGATACACTGCGGCTGATACCCACACGCGCGGCTTGTAGATAACTCTCCATGATGTGACTTGAAGAAATTGTTCTGGCCGCGATTTCCTTCCATCCAAAACCACGACAACTGACCTTTCAGCCTCCGGCGCGTTCCCCTCTGAGGTCGTATTCACTAACACTTCGATTTGGTTTTCGGATTTTACCTTGACGATGCCCGTCTCTTTACCGTCAATTTCCACTGTCATTCCTTTACCATCTTTACTAAATCCGGTGCCAGTAATCCTAATTCTCCCGCCTCGAGTAATTACCTGAGGGGAAATGGATAGTATCTCTAGGGGTGTGCGCGCGTCTCTGGCCTGGGCTATCAATACAGGCGACGTCAACGCGCACACTAGAACGAAGAAATATGTCGATCTATTGTTTCTCACATTGCGCTTCCACTTGCTCTAGCCCGCGCCACCCGACTTCCTTCTCAAGCCTTGGGAAAGCTCTTCGGCGTGACTGACTACAGCGGTGATATCCCGGATTACTGACTCGGAGGGAGGACGAACCTCGACCGGGGCGATCACCTTGGCCAGCTGTGACGTCAGCGCAGACAGGGCCCGCGTCTGCTCTGCCAGTTTGTCCAATGCCCAGTTTCGCCGCAAGGCGAGCAGCTCGCGTTTGGCTTCTTCCGCAGCCTCGATCTGAGCGTCGGTGGCCCTGCTATCGCCGAGAATCTTCTGAAGTTCCCGTACGCCTCTGTCGTATGCCTCTTCGATGTCCCTACTTGTGGCGGCCATGAGATGTTCCTCCCTCTAGTGTGGAAGTGCGAAGCGCTCTATTCAAAGGTTGTAACTGCCAAACGGAACTCTTCGATGTTGCGGTTCACGTCAAAGGCGAGCGCTTTAATGTCCGCAGCAAGAACCGGCAGGTTCGGCGGGGCCTCCATGGCCTCGACCAGGCCCATCAGGGCGACCCGGGTCTGGACCAGAAGCGCTTCATACTTCACGAGGGCCGCACCGAGAGCTGCCATCTGGTTGTTATTCTGCCGGTATTCTCCGGCCAGCCGCTCAAGATTACGGATGGCAGAATCAACTTGGGTCTTGACCAAGGTCTTGTAGGGGTCATTGGTGGCAGGCCCTGGGGCGAAAGTATAAGGATAGTCCGTCAGTCCCCCGCTCATGTCGAGCAACACGTTGTTGACCTTCTTCTCCACCTTCGCGGCACTCATGAACTTGGGCGGCGCCGGGGCGTGGCTTTCGGTCAGTGTGCGCAGCGTGCGAACCTGACGCGAGACGTTCCTTACGATCGTCAGTCCGCGGTCCCTGGCTTCCGTCTCGCGCAAGGCGTAGTGGGCTTCCAGCGTGTTGATGAAAACCTGTAGGATCCCCTGGACCAGGGGTGCACCATTGGCGATGGCCTTCTCGAATTCTTTGCGCAGCCTGGCCTTTTCGATTTCCTTCGCGGCGGTCGTCGCCAGACCGGACAGGGCGCTGAGCCCGGGAACGGCCGACCCGGCTGCGGCGCTCGCAAATTGACCGAGGGTCGTCACAAGGGCACCGGTGGACTCGCCGAAGAATTCAACCGACTTACCCTCCGCCAGCTGGGTGAGAACGTCGTTGTAAGCCGCGATTACCTCGAGAGCTTTGCGACGCTGCTCGATCTCGTCGAATGGCGTTTCAGCGACCTGCTCCTTGAAAGCTGCATAATTGGTCGGGAAGGGCAGGCGCGGTTCGGATTGGCTGGCCGCCCTCTTGCGCTCCTCCTGCATGCGCTTCCGGACGGCAGCCTTCTTTGCCTGATCCAAGTCAATGAGCACGCTTTCGGAAGCAGCCTGCGCTTGAGAGAACGCTTCCTTATACTGAGTGAGCTCCTTCGTTGGGATCTGAGTACAGGCCGTGATCCAGACGAGAACTGTAGCCAACGACCAGACATGAATCATGACGTTGGGCCGGTAACGGTTTGTTGTCATGCGTCCCGTTGGTATTGCTGGTTGGTTGGATGAACGATAACGTTTCCTGCAGACAGTCCCTCCAAAAAAATTAAAACGCCTTCTCGGGCCGTGCTTCGCCCGAGAAGGCGTCGGAATTGTCTGAAACGCCAGAGAGTCTGCCGGAGATGGGCTGAGAAGAACTGTGCCTACCCCGGTTCCATGCTAATACCGGCTAAGAGCTGAGGGTTGAGAGTTGAGTGTTCACTCTCTCGATCATCCACGCGACATGGTGATGGGTCGCCTAAAGGGTCTCTCTTGTACCACAGTAGGCTCGCCTCCTGTCAAGCCCTAACTGCGGTTGTCTTTAGGGAGCCACGCCGGCACCTAGAGGTGAAGTCCGTGAGGATCGGTCATGCCCCGGCTGATGATGTAGGAGAGGGGCGCGGGGACGTGGATGCGGAAGGCCTGTTCATACTCGAAAGGGGAGCCTGGACATAAAGCATTGTATGATTGCGACCTGATCCCCGATCCCTCTGTGCTTGCAAACCCTCATGGGCGTACTCCGCGTATGTTTCGGGATCGCCAAAAAGGTGCTTAATGGCCGTAAGGGCAATGACGTCGATGGGATTGAACTTTTGAAGCAAATTCTCCAGGCGCGACACCTCCCCCTGTATTTTCTTGGGCAGCTCAGGGTGATATTGGGCCATTTGAGCGAGCAATTTCTGGTGCTCTTCGGGCGTCCGGGTAATGTCCATCGAGATCCAACGCCCGACTCTTGTCATCCGGAATCATGGCCCACCAAATTGTTCAACAAACGGTCTTTTTGCCATGGTTAATTAACCTACCGTCTTTTTAGGGGACAGACCGGGCATGTGCTAAGAACGGCCCCTGCAGAAAAGTTACCGCAATATACCGCGAAGTATCGATGGGTCCGATCAGCCAGCTTTGGCCTTAGAAGCTTCCTTGGAGATCAGCTTGGGCTTGGCAGTATCCGCCAATCGAAATAGTGGTAGAGTAAGTGGGGGCAAATTCATCCTTGTAACCATGCTTTGAATGAACTCACGCCAATAGGGCCACACATTGAAGACACCATTCATCTCAGCAAAGGCGTTCAAGTCTCGCTTGGAAGCTGAGATATCTTTAGGCAATTTGTATTTAAGTTCAAATTCCGCCCTAACTAAAACTGCGGGGTCCTCGGCTCGCTCAGATGAGACGAGTCGCGCCTCGATCGTGGCCAGGACAAAAAAGGTGCCATCTTTCCAACGCTCTTTAAGGCTGGCATTGGGGCGAACGATAAAGTCTACCGACCCTACATCCTTAGGCGATCGAACCCTTGAGCGAACACTGGCCTCGACAAGCCGAATATCCTCGATTTGTGCTGCTGCAATTAGGCGTGAGATTTGTTTGACCTTCTCTTTCATGCTGCTCCTTGCATTTGTCTAACCAGTATCCTAGGAAAGGCCTTGGAAGGTCGGCGACCCACCTGAAGCACCGCGTCCCGACCCAACTGCCAGGCGAGGTCTTGGTGTCCGTACGTCCTGAGCGAGGAGCTAGACGAACTCTCTCGCAGATGGCCTTCCTTCACGACCTGAACACGAATTTGACACCCCAAGGCGTCGGCAACGTCAGCAATGGTTCTCAAAGTCAGGTTGCGACCTCCAGCCAGAATCTGTGACACGAAGCCTTTAGTCTTGCCGAGCCTGTTAGCAAGTTCTGCCTTGGTAATCCCCTCACGCGCCAATGCTTCGCTCAAGGCTTCGGTAATTTCCAGAATCAACGCCTCCTGACGGAGCAGACGTCTATTCTGAACCGACGACCTTTCAAAAACTTCGTAGTCAGTAAGTGTTCGACTCATCTCACACCACCCTCTCTCGCATCATGCTCAGCGAGAATTCGAAGTGCCCTCTCGATGTCGGATCTGGACAAATCGTCTTTCTTCTTACGAGTCCCGTGTGAAACAATGAATCGCCTACCAGGCCTAAAGTCTCCGATGAAGCGGACTTGGAAGCTTTTGAACTCCCAGAGCCCTTGCGCTTGTTGTCCCGCCTTTGCTCCAAGCTGCTTAAACTTCTCTCGGTTCCTAATCTCACCAAACTCGGCCAATCGTCCAAATAGGGTATTCACTTTCGCCTTGTCTCGGTCGGTTAGTCCCAGGTAGAACTCGCGAGCCGGCATATTGCCCTTCTCGTCGACAGCCCACTCAACCTTTCCCCATGCACCCTGTGCTGCGATATTGTTGGGATTCACTTGGGTAAAGCTTCATAGTCTATGCTATAGAATTATTTGTTTATATATACATAAACAATATAGCTATATGTATATTTCCTGTCAAGTTAAAAAAGCTTGAGGGGCTAAGTAGAGAAAAACAGAGCGTCCTGCTGATAGAGGCAGACGAATGGCAGCTCCTCAAAGGTCGCTGGGTGGTGAAATGGGGACAGATTACAGGGAGCGGCCGACGGCCAGGGCGACCGGCTCCAGTTGCTGCATCAGCTCCTGGAAGCGGGGGGGCGTCAGGGACTGCACCCCGTCGGACAGGGCTTCTTCGGGCCGGCGCCCGCCGCCCGCTATTGAAGTTTTCGTCCGAAAACTTTAATAAGACAAGTCCCTATTTAAGACGTCATTAATAATCGCCCCAATGCCAGCAAAAGAAAATGGGCGCTGTCCCTCTTTTCCCGAAGTGGGGAGAGGAGCGACAAGTTCAGGCTGAATTACGTGAGAGAGGCCCCGGCTACATGGATGCGGGCCGTTGCTACTTTGCTAGGCGGTAGTTAATGTTCGTTTCCGACCGGGCCGGCGGTCCCAGTACGCGACAAACCGGGCGATAGTACTCTTCTTCCACACTGGCCCGGATGCGAGGCGGACGATAGGCCTTGGGAAGTCGCGGCGCTTCGCAAGTTCGGAAGCACGCTGCTTGGATACCTTCAGGATCTTCGCCAACTCGTCCACACCGATCAGGTCAGGGACGTTGGGTTCCTCGAGAGTACGAGCCAGATCGCTGCGATCACTGATTTCGAACCCTAC
>JAZFYO010000320.1:0-3956 GCA_036443615.1 Binatia bacterium
CGCCGTGTAGCATCCTGCTCCATCATTATCGCCCGGAGCAGTTCCTCGAAGGTGACGACTTGGCGTGGGTCAAGTTTCTCGGCCATGCCCAAACCTCTACTGCTTGCTTATTGCCTTCGCAGTTCATCGGCTATAAGGTTGATGAACCCCGCGGCTAGACTGGTAGGTATGATGCCTCGTTCACGATCTGGTATGGTAGTGTGCCAGATAAAACCCTTGGCCCCAAGCTCGCCCTTTATATTTGTCATGTTCCCCGAGAATTGCATTTGCCCCAACATAGTATGTACGTGGCTTTCGTCCACAACGTTCGTCGTCCCTCCCGAGAGGATCATCATGACTTCCAGATACTTCCAGTGGCCTTCTGTAAAATTGGCAGTCAATCCTCGAAACAGTTCCTCGCGTGTCGTCGCTATAGGATCCTCAGCGAAGTCTGGACCCATAAGCCATTCGATAACAAGCATTGACAAGTCGTTATCATCCTCGAACTCGATAGGATTCAAGATAAGTGTGTCAACAAGCCCTTCTCGTTTGATACCACGCTCCGCGAAAACCCGGACTTTGATGCGGCGTGAAGCATGACGCTGGAAGTTGATGAAGCTGATAATCGCCAGTTCCTGCTGGATCCATACCGATGATCGGGTAAACGGAGAACGATCTCGAAAGGTTACCTCTCCCCGCCTGTGCATCACAGCGAGGAAGCCATCGCAACGCTCAAGGTTGCCGAAGATATGCTCCGAAAGCCCATCGGTACTATGGACGTCTTCAGAGAAGAACGCTCGAAAACCGCCCACCCCGTCAATTAACTTAGCCAGTGCCAATCCCTTCCCTTTCTCTTCGGGAAGTTGGCCATGTGAGATGAAAATTAGCCGTGTCGGCATGAAGCTACCTCCAAAATCCCCGCCATTCCTCCCTCGCCCCCCGCTGGAGCTTCAGAAACAACGCTTGATGCTTCACATTCGGCGGCACGGTCATCACTTGGACGTATACTTGCTCATTAACACCAAGCCGCCGCAATTCAGTTTGCTCTAACTCGCATCCGATCCGTGGCACGCAATGCTTCGCGGGCGCTCGGCCAGTAGCGGACCACTGACGGTACCAAAGGCAGCATCGTGCGTACCGTCCATGCGGAGAGGTTTCGCGCCCCCTCCAGCCTTGAATCCCACGGCAGACCGTAGGCCTCCCGGATTTGGGGTGGCAGCAGGCCGACCGACTGCAGCCGCAGAAACCACAATAGCGGCGCCGCAATCCTCAGGGACGGCGGAGCCAGAACCTCCCGTGCCAGCATCCGCGCCGTGTCGGTCACCACGATCTCCCGACTTCGAAGCATTGCCTCAAGGTAGCTGTGCAAAGCTGCCAGGCTGCGTGGGAGGTAGCCGAGGGGCATCCCGAGGAGGGGCTCCATCGCGCTGGTTTCCTCGCAATAACGGTTCTTCTCCTCTGAAGTGAGAGGTCCGACGTACAGTTCATAGGCCAGGAGCTGCGAATCCAACAAGGTGGCGTGGACCCACCGCAAGAGTGCTGGATCGTGGGCCGAGTAGGGGGTACCCGACGGGAAGATCCCCGCGGGTTCGCGGGTCCGTCCATGGACCCGGTCGTGGATGGCGTTGATCACCCGCACGATGGACGCTATTTCCTCTTCGGTTCCAAACGTCAGTCGCAGCATCCGATCCAGCGTTTGGTAGAGGCGGCGCAATCGGCCTACATACTGCCGGACCGAGCTATGATCGGCAACCCCAGACGCCACGAGGGGGTGCGCGAACTGAAGTAGGATGGCGCGTCCCCATCCGAGGACGAGGGCGACCTCACAGTGGAGTTTCCAGGACACCGTGCCAGCACCGGGCAGCGGCTGTTCCAGGGAGGCGGGCCTTGCTAAGGGTCTTGTGGTTTCCACTTTGTCTGGTCTCATCAGCACTAACTAGATGGGATGGTATCGCCGTCGATCACCCGGACGACTTGGACTAGGGCTGAATCAGCTTGGGATGAGACATGAATGGGAAGCAGGATGAGCAGTAATGCAATATGCCATGCACGCCGTCGGAAAATCATGGTATGCCTAATAGCGCAACCTCGCCGCAGCCTCGATCTGGGGCGGGGCCAGGGGCCGCTCGGGGGCACACCCCCTGCGGTCCCGCTTTTAATTGCGTTGTTGTCGCCCTAGAAAATATTGCTCCGTGTAGTGTCTCAACCCACCAATTACTTCAGATCCCTGGTTGAGCATCATCTGAGCAAGTGTTACCATGTTTATGTAGTGCTGCAAGAGTGGTTGACGAGGGATTGTCGTCAGAACCATGATAGATTGTTTTTGAATTTCTCGCAGACTGTTTACATCCTCAATTAACACTTTACTGAGTCCGTAGAAACGGGTAACTCCTCCACTCAAGGGACCGAGGAGGCCGATCCTTGGGCAAACCGAGTTGAAGACGGCAAAATAGTCTTGGGTAATGGAGACAGAAAACATGTCCTGATAGGTAGCCTGGTGAGCAGGGTTTTGAAGTCGTGTGATCAATGTATTCAGGGCATTTATATATCCTCTCTGCTCTATCAGCTCAGTTATCGTGCTTATCTCTGAAATGAGGGCCGCCGCTATCCCTTGGCTTTCCCTGAAGGCAGCATAACGACCTACCACAGCGTTGCTTACACCACCGAGGAGTACACCAACAATGAGTGAAAGGAGTGCAATTCCAATATTCCATTCCATCCTTAACTCTTTTCGCCTTGGCTCTTCCAAGTCACTTCAACAGATCCCCCACTTTCACTTTTTTGCTTTTGTTTTAAGCCACAAGCGAGCTGCCTCTTCCATGATCTCCTTCAGCGTGGCATCCCGTCAGCACCCCCTACGGTGCCTTCCAGATGACCTTCCCGGCCTTGGCAAGCTTTCAACTGGGGCTTCGAGTGGGATCATGCCGGTAGCACCGTGGTAGTAGCGTTTTGGAAGCACCTGATATTCTTTCAATAGCCGAGAAACCCATCTCCTGAGAAAATGTTATTCATATAATATTGAATCCTTCCTTTTTCCTTCGCGGACTGATATTCAAGTGTCGGAAAGCGCCCATGATAGCTTTTTCGCAACTTGTTGCCATGTAAATCTCTCCAGATGTTCTGAACAAAGACAGCCCTTTTTTCTCTAATCTCATAATCTGGATTAAGCCTGCCATATGCAAAATCAATGGCATGAACGAGCTCGTGCGCTAACGTACCTTTCGAATAACTCCGGTGAGAAGGATCTATCCTGTCTGGGTCAATGAAAATGATCGAGGATCCGAGATTTTGACGACCGTATCTTTTTGTATGGGAGTTCTTTCTATCTCCGTTGCTGTACCAGGTGCTAGGATCATCTGTTATTGGAGTTATGACGATTTCGACAGGGGCGTTTTTTGCCGCTTCCAAGATTTGTCTCAAATAAGGACTTAGTTTTTCCATGTCATTAAAAGTATGCAGCACATGTTTTCGAAATTCATCATTTTGTCTATAGTCCCCGGGAATTTGGATTTTTATGGCATTTAAGGATCTGATAATTCTCATTACCGCTGAAGCAGTATGCGTTCCTGGTGCGCTTAGAAACCAAACACCGAGCAGGACGTACATCAGTCCCAGTAGCGCCAACACGTGCAACGCTCGTGGCACGAAAGTTCGACCAAGATCCGTTCTCTCATCTCGCCAAGCGAAGCGTCCCATGGCTCGGAAGAAGTTGCAAGAACCGTTCCGAGATCCCAGCCATTACGCTCCTCGCCTCCCCTCCATCTCCCGCCTCACCGCTCCTCTACGGTGCGCTCCAGATGACCTTGCCCACCTTGTCGGAGAACGTACCAGCCATTTGGGGGAGGTGCCTAATGGTAGTCCGATGATCGCGTATTGCCCGGTCCGTAAAGAAAATCATTGCCTCACGATCAGGGGTGTGAAGCCTTGCCTTTTAAGAGCCTCAAGAGCCTTGAGGGCCTCAGTGCGACTCTCGTACT
>JAZFYO010000321.1:0-9946 GCA_036443615.1 Binatia bacterium
ATTGGGCTCCACTGTCGGTGATTATCGGGCTGGAGCTTTGGTATCGGAAAGAATTTAACGAAAGGAGGACCTCATGACAGAGTTTAAGGAAAAGGCCCACAGAAAAATGCGCAAAAGGAATCAAGAAGAGAAGAAACAGAAAAACCCCTATTCCTCGCCACGACTCATCGAATACGGGGATGTGCAAAAGCTGACACAAGGGTCTTCAGGCCCCAAGGGTGACGGAGGCGGTACGAAGAGGCCCTGAGGATACTTTGATCTGAGCCCCCATGGGCTTCTGGAACCGGGGCATGAGGCGCGGATCATTAACCCCGATCCGAAATTCTTTTGGCTAGGAACGTACAGAAAAGCTACGTCAGTCGCGGCCATGGCGAGCATGGGGGGCGTGCGCATCAACTTCACTACTGGGGACGTGGTGAAGGAACTCGAACCACAGGTCTCGCCATATCTTGAAAAGCGTCCGCTTGTGCGGCCAAGTATCACTGTGACCTGCGAGTTTATTTCGGATCGGGATTAACAGCATGGACACTGGTCATCAACATCGTCTACTAGTCTCTGACAAACTCTGCCAAAGCCGTTATCGGCAGGCCATCTTCCAAACGGTAAGAGCCGGGGACCTAGTCCTCGACTTGGGCACCGGAACGGGGATCCATGCCCTTTTTTCCTGCCAGGCCGGCGCCAAAAAGGTTTATGCCGTTGAGCAGGGCGAGATCATCGAGCTGGCGAAGGAGATTAGCCGGGCAAACGGGCTCGAGGACAGGATTGTTTACATCCAGGGGCTCTCTTCGCAGATTGAGATTCCAGAAAAGGTCGACGTGATCGTCACCCATCTTGGCCTCAGAGGTATCTTGAGTTCCCTGATCGATGTCCGGGAGCGGTTTCTTAAAAAGGGCGGCACGGTTATCCCTGCTGCCATGGAGCTGTTATGCGTCCCTTTGGAGTGGCCGGCGGTCTATGATGAGCTGGTAGACTTCTGGAGCCGGGACCATTACGGGATAAATTTCTCCCCTATGCGTCAGGTCGCCGTCAATGAGGTGCACGGAGAGAACTTCACGGAAGACAGATTTCTAGCAGGGCCGGTGAGCCTCGGTCGGCTGGACCTGCGTAAAGCCATGGAGACACGGATAGGGGGAGAAGCCACCTTTCACGCCCTAAGACAGGGGATTCTGCATGGGGTGGGGGTCTGGTATACCCTGTGGCTAGATGAAGATACCTCTCTCTCTACAGGCCCTCCACTCGTGCTCCCTTCTCCCCCGTGGGGTCAGTCTTTTTACCCCATTGAGCGCCCGGTGGAAGTTCAGCGGGGGGATCGTATTGACGTCAGGATGAAGGCATCTGCTTTCACGACAGCAGGAGTGGTGTGGACATGGGAGGTCCAGGTGGAGGGCTGTGAGAGTAAGACGACCTTCACCCATTCGACTTTTAACGGGCTCCCTCTGTCCCGGGAATCCCTGCACAAGCAGGCCCCAAGCTATCGTCCGCCCCTCACCCCACGAGGCCAGGCGGGCCGCTTGACCCTCAATCTCTGTGACAGCAAAACCTCCTTGGGTGAGATTGAGCAGGAAGTGTTTCGCCAATTCGGCACTCTTTTTCAGACCCAGCAAGATGCCGCTACGTTTGTTGCCCGGGTCCTTAGAAAGTATGCGGCATGACATTGTATCGGGTGTGCGGACTTATACTCGAGAGCAACGTTCCTCTACCCGAGCTTACGCCTGCTAACGGGGAGGAACCGGAGTGCGCTTTTCAGCTCCTTTCCGCACAAGGACCTGGGCCTGTCTCCTGTCACTGGTTCCACCATTGGCGCTTTCCCAATGGTGAGGTCTGGCTCTCCTTTGCCAGATGCGCGGGAGGCTACCTCCTTCGATTTCCCGATCTCGCCGATTTCTCCGTGGACGTTGACGGCCGGGAGATCGTTTGTGTTGCCGAGCCGGAGACGTCACCGGACACCCTCCGACATCTTCTCCTGGACCAGGTGCTCCCGCTGGTCCTCAATCTTCAGGGCCGGGAAGTGCTGCATGCTACCGCTGTGCTCACACCGCGAGGCGTCTGCGCCTTCACTGGGCCGACGGGCACGGGGAAGTCCACCCTGGCCGCCAGTTTTCTTTTCGCGGGCTACCCTGTCCTGAGCGATGACTGCCTGGTCCTGGAAGAGAACCGTGAGCTGATTCTTGCCACACCGGCCTATCCCGGGCTCCGGCTCTGGGAAGATGCGCTAGAGGTACTATGTGAAGATACCGGCCATTCGTTTCCCGTGGCTCATTACACCTCAAAGCGACGTTTGACTCCAGTGGGCCACCTAGGGGATTTCCCCACAGGCCCGCACCCCGTGGCACGGATCTACTGCCTCGGCCGGCCGGCCGAGTCGGAAGAAGGAGATGATCTTGCCGACCCGTTCATTGAGCACCTGTCTTGTCGCGAAGGCTTCATGGAGTTGGTTGTACACATTTTTCGGCTCGACATCACGGACCGCCGTATGTTGATACGGCAATTCAGCTTTCTTGAGCGGGTCGTTTCTCGCGTTCCGGTCCGACGATTCCATTTGCCCAACGCTTTTTCGTCTCTCCCCACAGCCCGTGAGGCAATCCTCGCGGACCTAGAAGACAGATGACTACCACAGCGATTGTTGTCCATAACCTGACGAAGCGGTTCCCTGTACGGCGGCGATGGAGGGAGACAATCATTCGACCCTTTCACCAGCGCTGGATGACGGCCCTCGATGGAGTGGACCTCGATGTCAGACAGGGCGAGGTCTTGGGGCTGCTCGGGCCAAACGGGGCCGGAAAAACGACCCTCCTGAAAATTCTCTGTACGCTGCTCCTCCCCACCGGAGGACGGGCTGCCGTCAACGGGCACGACGTAGTCGAGGCACCCCGAAGAGCCAGGCGGGCGGTGGGCTATTGCCTGGATACCGAGCGGAGCTTTTACTACCGCCTCACCGGCATGCAGAACCTGGCGTTCTTTGCCACCCTGAACAACCTTGGCTCGCGGGAGGCGACTACACGTATTGCGGAGGTCCTGGGGATGGTGGGACTGAATGGGGATGCAGGCGACCCCTTCATGACCTACTCGAAGGGGATGCAGCAGAAGCTTGGGCTGGGCCGCGCCCTCCTGACCGATCCGGGTGTCCTCCTGTTGGATGAGCCCACCAAGAGCCTGGACCCTGGCGCAGCGATTGAGTTCCGCCGCTTCCTCCGGACTACTTTGGCGGAGAGGCTTGGAAAGACAATCCTCCTGGTCACCCACAGCCTCGAAGAGGCCCGCGAATGCTGTGACCGTGTAGCCATCATGGATCAAGGGAGAATCTCCTTCCAGGGGACCTGGCCCGAGGTTCAAGGGTTCATCCATACGCATGGGTTCCCCGGCCACTCTCCGGATGGTGTCTTATGAAAAAGCCTCTTGCGTTTCTGAAGCGGGACCTCCTCATCGAGGTGAGCTACCGGTTTTCTTTCGTTTTCCAGGTGGTGTCGATTATCCTCTCTATTGCCTCGTATTATTTTCTCGCCCGCTTCATCGGGAGTTCTTTGATTCCAGGTCTGGACGCCTACGGGGGGGACTACTTCGCCTTTGTCCTGATCGGTGTGGCTCTGTACGACTACCTCGCTACCTCGCTGGACGCGTTCTCCCGAAGCATCCGCGAGTCCCAGTTGGCCGGGACCATGGAGGCCCTCCTCTCTACCCAGACGTCTCTTTCCACGGTCATTCTCTCGTCTTCCGCCTATCCCTTCCTCTGGACATCCTTTGGTGTGGTCCTCTACCTTGTGCTCGGGGTAGGGCTGTTCGGGGTACAGCTCACTTCGGGGAACTGGGCCGCCGCCGCGTTGATCCTGATCCTGGCCGTCATTGTGTTCAGTGGCCTCGGCATTCTCTCGGCCAGCTTCATCATGGTCTTCAAGCGTGGCAGCCCAATAGCCTGGCTCTTCGGGGGAGTGTCTTGGTTGCTGGGCGGGGTCCTCTACCCGGTCACGGTCCTGCCGGAGTGGCTTCAACAAGTATCCGCGCTGCTACCGATCACCTATGCCATCGAGGGAATGCGGGCCGCCCTTCTTCGGGCGGCACCGTGGCCTGAGCTCTGGGGCAGTCTGGGCCCGCTCTTACTCTTTGCATTTGCCATTATTCCCCTAAGCCTTCTGAGTTTTCAGTATGCTACTAGACATACCCGAATCGCCGGAACCCTCGCTCAGTATTGAGGACCAAGTCCTCCTTTGCGCGGCCCATCCACGCCTGAGCCCCGAGCGAAGGGAGCGCTTGACACACCTCCTTGCCTCGCCACTGGATTGGCCGGGCCTCCTCGAGCAGGCGGACCGGCACGGAATCGTTCCTCTCTTGTATGATCACCTGCAGGGAATGCCCGATGCCGGTATCCCTGAGGCGGCCCTGACAGAGCTGGCGCACCGTTCTCGCAAACGCCTGGTCTGGAACCTTTGTCTCCACCGCGAGCAGGTCAGTCTTCTTGGAGAGTTCAATCGGACCGGCATCCCGGTGATGCCCCTTAAAGGCTTCCTGCTGGCCGACATGCTCTACGGCGATTTAGCCCTGCGCCCAATGTGTGACATTGACCTCCTGGTGCGACCGGAGGACCTGGCAAAGGGAGAGCAGGCACTCCTCAGATCGGGATATATCAGGTTGCACCAACCCGAGCATGAGGTAGACCTTTACCACTATTCATACACAAAAGACGGCGAGGGTGGAGCAAATGTCCTGGTGGAGCTCCACTGGGACCTGGCAAAGAGCCACGCAGCGCGGCTCGACGTTCGGGAGGTCTGGAAATCAGCCTCCCGGGGCACATGGGAAGGCCAGGAGATCTGGACCATGGCTCTTCCGGACCTGTTCCTCTACCTTTGCCTCCACGCCGTGAAGGACGGTTTGGGTTCTTTGAGGATGTTGCTGGACATCGCCCTGACAATTGAGCGTTTTGGCGAGATCCTGCCCTGGGAAGAGCTGGTCGGAAAAATCAGGGCAGCTCAAATCAGGACACCGGTCTACCTCAGCCTGCTTCAGAGCCGAGAGTTTCTTGGGGCACCGGTTCCCGTGGAGTTCCTCGCGGCCATTCGCCCTGCGCGAGGGATAGGTTGGTTCTTGGGCCAGGCCTTGTTCACCTGGCGGGGAGGACTGCTCCATACCCCTAATGCTTTGCTGGAGGGTCCGATGATGACCCTTCTCATGTTTCTCTGGGAAGATTCACTGCGGGGCAAGCTAAGACATCTCCGTCGTAATCTTTATCCCTCGGCAAGCCTTCGGGCTCGGTGGATTTCGCTACCACCCTCCTCTTCCGTCTTCCGCTGGTATCCGGTCCTGCTTTGGCAAGTCTGCAGTCAACTCACCCGGCAGCTTGCAGTTAGATCGAGGACTAGGTCAACGGGTCCGCGTCAGGGCTGATACCAATTCGCGCTCTATCTGATAACCAAATTTTGTGTGTAGGGGTTTGAGCTACCAGAACGTTTTTTTGTGTCGGATGAATCCGACCGTTACAATTCAGGTTAGGGTGCAAATGATGTGAATGGTGGAACCCAGAAGTGCGGGTTATCCCCGCTCCTTGGCTAGACGAATAAGATAATCACGAGCAATATAATAAGTAACAAGAAAAGTCCGGTCAAAAGGAAAGCGAGGGAAGGTTTGCGCGCACCTTCAGGATCGTTTTGGCTTTCTTGTGGCTCGGTCACGAACTTGGCCGTAGGTTTTTTCCTTTTTTATTGTTTTTTTTTCTGAGCTGGCCTCATAGGTAGCCAAATACTGGTAGGCCTTGGGTAAAGCTATTACCAAGTCGTTCCAATCATTATAATAGATGAACCCTCTTTGCCGAATCGAGCTCAGCATGGCCTGAAGGTCCTGGAACCCTCTGACCGTCTTGACAGCCGCGTTGACCTTTGAGGGAGTCTTCGCTTCTCCCGTCGAGATCAACTTGAGCAGCCAAACCTCATCAGAGGTCAGCTCTCGGGGTCTTTGCTCCACCGCAACACCTTTGATTGATAAATCACCAAAGAGAAAATCCCGGATGTATATCCTGTTTTATTTCGAAAAGTGCCATGTTCCCGCCCAGTTGAGTCGGTTCTTCTTGATCACCCCATACTTCATGATCAGCCTGATCGATATATTTCAGATTTTATAGGCAATGAAGATATCTGACAACTCGTAAATTTACTAGTATTTGAAAAAATTTACCAGATTCAGCGGGGCATTAAGGCGGTATTGTGAAATATCTGAGGATTGGAAATTTCATTCCTGGCTTACTTTATTTGATTTTAACAGGCCTCTAACTGGCCACAGAAGGGTACCAGACGCAGATACATAGCTCTTAAATTGTTTTCTGGCGGTTTACACCGAGCAAACCGAGGCCCAGAGGGGTCCGAGCGCAAAAAGAATTGACATATTTTCGCCCCTGACGCTCTGGGGAAATAAAGAGGAGGGTTTTTAGATAAATTACCCAGATGCTAGGCCATCCGGGGGGTGCCTAAACCTACTAATGGATCAAAGAAAAAGGCGAAGGCTGAGATCGAAAAAGAAGGAAAAAGTGGGGAACGTCAAGACGTCAGGAGGGCCGAAGTTCTCAGTCAACCTGGCTGCTAGTTAACCCCGATCCAAAAAAATAATAGAGGGATTTCCGGTGTTGAGCGGCTTAGGACACCAGTTACCGGCATTTTGATCGTCGGTCTGCAACTACACTAAAGGTGAGTTGCTGATTCATGCTTGAAACAGGTATTTGTCACGGTCTGATGATCATCAGGGAAGATTTCTTTGACTGATTAATTTCGGATCGGGGTTAATCGTTGCTAAATGTCTCTTCCAGACCTCGCCCCAAGTTGTGAAAATCCTCACCCATTCCCCGGAAGGTAGCGCAGCCCGCCGAGGCAAGTAAAAACGACATCACTAAAAGCAAAATTAGCTTCTTCATCGTCTATCTCCATTCAGCCGACTTTATTTGTGGAAGAGTATCCGCTCGAGTGAGAGGAACCGCTCTTTTTGGAGCTCGAATCCTCACCCTTCTTGATGAGATAACCGCCCGCAGCCCCGGCACCTAGCAGGAGAAGGACACAGCCCGAAAACATGAGAAGGGAGGCAGTAAGAAAAAGTACCTGAATGCTATACTTAAGCTTCATAATGCAGCCCCTCAGAGTATCGACACCTTTCCATTCATGAATTTCACTAGAAGGGCAAGGAATATGCCAAAATATGGCTCTCAAGGGAGAAAGGAATAAGAACCAGTAAATTCAAGGAGGTAGCTTTTACGCTGCCGGACCAACGGAATGACAAACCGCATTGGTCCCTCGAAGAGTGAACCAAAATGACACTACCATGTCGAAATGAGACGGTATTGAATGGAGTAGTCTTTTCTTTTTTGGTTAAAGGTCGGAGGGAAACTGACGGGGGGCTGCCTATAGAATTAGCTTGACCTGAGGGAGTGATTCGTCATTTCTTCTCAAATCGGGTTTTCTTTATAATCACCCTCTGGTGCGTTCCTTCCCCGATTTTTTCCCTCTCGTTATAGGCCTCGACGGAGAAGGTAATCTTTCTGCGGTCCACATTTAATACCTTAGAGGTCACCCTTATAGTCTCTCCTATCTTTGTTGCGGCAAGGTGGGAAATATTTACGGTCACACCTACGGAAGTTTCATCCTCGTCGAGCAAGTCGCGAATCGCCTCAAGAGATGCCCGCTCCATGTGTCCTACCATTGACGGGGTGGAATAGACGAAGATTCCTTTTTCAATGAGATGGGGAGGGGCCATATCATTGGTTGTTTTTATACGGATTTCCCCCTGAACTCTCTCTTTTAAATTTTCTTTCAAATCTTCCCCCTTGCTTAAGCCTTTGGATGATTTTCCCCCAAGGGGGCGACAAGCTCTATTACGTTTTTATCAGGGTCCTCGATATAAACGTATCGTGTATTGTCTTCCTTATGGGTGCCCGGACCTTTAAGAATTTTGACCCCTCTTTTTCCCATCTCCAGCGCAGCCTTCTCAAGCTCTTCTGCCGATATATAGTGGAACGCGATATGGTTTAGACCCGCCATATTTCTTCTGTGTTCAGGCAGATCCTGCTCCACCTTATAGAGCCCAAAATCATGAATGAATAGCCCTTTTTCTTCATACTGACCGAAATTCATCCAGACGACAGCGCCCTCGTATTGTCCAGACGCCTTGAGCCCGAAATTTTCAGTGTAAAACATTACCGCACGGTTTAAGTCTGTGACATTGATGAGAACGTGGTCAATGCCTTTAGGTTTTATCATCCATTCCTCCTGTTGAGAACAAGCGCCCTGCGTCTAGGGTCGGATAAATAGCTTAGGGCAGGCTACCCCTGAATTGTCGAATTGGCAGTGTCACTGACCCCTTGATCTCCTAAATCGGGTTCTGACTTGTTGCTTGAGGAAGGGAAACCCTTCCTTTCCCGCAAAGAGTGATCCGACGAAGAATAGTCCCCAGCTCAAGGCAGAGATAGCGATGACGATTCCCGCCTTCGCATAGAGTGAAACCGGCAAAAATGGGATCGCAAAATAAAATGCCATGATGACAAAACTGACGATAATGAGTCCAATCCCTATCCAGAACGACCTCCCGTTTGGATTGGGATAAGTCGGCGGGATTTTTTCCAGAGGTTTCATTAAATCAATGCTCCCGTCCTGGCCAAGATCCGGCTCAGCGGTTAATCTCAGGATAGTTATCACCCCGGGCCATTTCGTCAAGGGTCTCTCCCATGGTTGTGATGGTCCCAGACCGTCTCATTTGAAGCGGTATTCTCAGCTTGATGCGATGGTACCTATGAATACACCAAGATTTTCGTTTTATTTTTGTTATTTCGACACGGCGAGATGTACAATAGGTCAATATTGTCGGAATTCCTTACAGTTTCTCAATTATTCGAACTTGGTGATTTTCCAGTGGATTTGACTCCTTTCTGCTCCAATTTACTCCCCTAACTTCCTTAACTGTCGGGTTTCTTTACAATATCATTGGCAAAATCGCTTTGCCATAGATAATCTCTTGATGGAGCGAATTAACATAAACTCTCTAAAATCAAGACGTTATCAATAGCATGGGATCGATAGCATCCATTATTCACTTATTGGCACGGTTCTTGTTACCTTTTGTACCAAAACCGTCTGCAGGCGTGGATTCAATAAGTTGGCAGAGGTGTGTGAAGTCCACATTCTTCAAACTATTTTTCCTGCCATACTTTTACAACGCGAAGGTTTAGTCCTATGGCGGAGTCAGGAAGAAAAAAAACGGTGCTCGTTGTAGAAGACCATCCGGATGCGCTGGATATCCTAACCAACCTTCTGGAATTTTTGGGATTTACGGTCATCGGGGCCAGACACGGCGTTGAAGGGGTGGAAAAGGCCCTCAAAGAGAAACCTGAACTCATCCTCATGGATATCTTGATGCCACTGATGGACGGTAGAGAGGCTACCCGTAAGATCCGCTCCAACCCTGAGACGCACGATATCCCTATCCTAGCCACTACGGTCCTCTACAAGGAACCGGAGATAAAGAGCTGCATTGAGGCCGGATGTAATGATTGTCTTATTAAGCCCTTTAGCTTAAAGCAGCTCCAGGGGAAGCTTCAGGAATATATTCCCTCTCCAGGCCCGACCCTCCATTAGTAGGCTCCATAAAATTTGCCAGTAAGTCCCGCCGGGTCCTAGTTCTATCGGTGACCCGTCTTAAATTGGTTCACTTGTATCATTTTTGTCCAGTTGCATTTTTAAATTTGTCAGAAAAAGTTAATCAGCCTTCTTTTAAGATTGTGATATTTGAGGTAAAATAACCCTTTATACAAATGGCACAGTTAATGCAGCATTGAGGGCACGTATGAGTGGAGTATATAAAATAAATCAGAAACCAGTATCATCAGGCGATAATTTATCAGTTTCCACCGGGAGAGATAGCGGACGGGTGGGGGAATCTTCTGCCCCGTCGCCAAACCGAACTCCGACTGTCAATTCGAAAGAGA
>JAZFYO010000322.1:0-5269 GCA_036443615.1 Binatia bacterium
TGAACGTGGAGGTTCCGTCAGGCCCAGACCTGAGGAGTAAGTAGCCTGGGGCAGGATAGGGTGGGGCCTTTAAGGACAGTCCCATTGCCCGCGGGCGAAAGGCTCGTTCCCCGAGGAGAGGCAAGGCCGACGGGGCAGACCCTCTCGCCCACAAATACTCCTTCGAGGGGAGCGAGACTGAAGGCCACGGGCACCTGAACGTAGAGGTTCCGTCAGGCTCAGACCTGAGGAGTAAGTACCCTGGGGCATGATAGGGTGGGGCCTTCAAGGTACAGTCCCATTGCCCGCGGGCGAAAGGCTCGTTCCCCGAGGAGAGGCAAGACCGACGGGGCAGGCCCCCTCGGCACCAAACATTGAGTGTGAGCTTCCGAGAGGGAGGGGGCCGGAAGGCTTTCTCCCTCGAGGAAAGTGGGCTCAGGAAAGTTGGCAGCAAAAAAAGGGGCAACACTCATGGACAGTCGATTGGATCAGTGGTACTGGAATGAGCAAGGGGGGAAGTTCAATGGGAAAGATTAAACACATTGCCATCGCGTCCCAGGACCCAGACAAAACCGCCAAATTCTATATCGAAGTTTTTGGCCTGAAAGAGATCGCCAAGATAAATAGCCGAGGCGCTACGGGTTATCACCTCAGCGACGGCGACCTCAATCTAGCCATCCTCAAATTCAAAAACGATCAAGTCGCTGGGTCCGAAAACGGCAAGGAATATAGCGGCCTTCACCATATCGGTTTCGAGGTCGAGAGCTTGGAAGAGATCGGCAAGAAAATGACAGCCGCCAACACCCAGCTGAGGGACGATATTAACCATGCCCTCGGCGTAGGGATGGGTCAACCCCACCTCATCAATGTCGAAGTCAAATACGGTGGGCCCGATAAGGTCATCATCGACGTGTCCGAGACCGGGTGGGCGGGCACCTCTCGCCACCCCCGCTGAAACTGGGTTTCCCCCTACCCTGTCCGCAAATGAGGGGATAGCGGACCAGCCTGCTTGCGCCGAAAACCGATCGGGGCACAAAAAACGGGCTACATCCGTAACTTTCCTACATAGCCCGTCATCTCTACATAGCCCAAACCTTTAGTAGCTTTCTTATGGTAGGTCCCGCTAACTTTTACGGATCCCTCCCAGTAAGTCACCTTAGTACTTTTTTTTGTGTCCAGCTCCTGTTGGGGAAAGAACGGAATGATTTCTAGGTCAACCCCTTCATCCGGGATCGAAACTTTCCAGCGCATCGGATAGACGCCGCCGCTTCGGGGACTCTTCCATCTCTCGAGAACGTCTACACGGAACTCCTTCAAGGTAAGATGTCTCGCCGTCCCATCTTGATAGATTAGTGTGCCGCTAGAATAGGGGTCTACCGAGCCATCCTGGCGCCGGATCAGATACAGCATGATCTCCGTTTTGTTCTCTAGCTGAACACTAAACCAATCCCAACCCACCTGGTCCTCTCCCAGCTGGTCACTACCAAACTCGTGGTCCATCCAGGTCAGGCCGTCAACCGTTTCCCTCTTTCCCCCGATCTCTAATACCCCCTCTGTCTTGAGGCGGGTCAGTGAATAATAATAGGAGGCCCTACCTCTCCGCTCCCCCTTGCGACTAAGACCCGTTTGCCCATGCAGCACCGGCGGTTTGAGTGGAGTCAAGCGTAGCCTCAATCTCCTATCCCTATCTTTCACGTCAAGGACATGGCTCTCCCCCTTGCCCTCGACTTTCCAGTCCTCGTTCCAAACAAGATAGCGCTGTACCAGGGCGCCTGCCTTTCCTCCATATCCCCGATTAGCCCTGTCACGGAAATAAAAACTTTTTCCCTGCTTATCCGAGAGAGCAAAATGGGCCATGTAGAGGTCGGTGAAAAGGGGGGGGCTATTCATCTCCTCTGTCTGCCTATCCCGTAGACCAAAACGAAAAAAAGTCACTTGATAGCCAAAACTCCTTCCCCCCTGCGTCACAAGATGGCCGGTGTAGTACCACCATTCGGTCTTGAACTCCGGGTGAGAAAAATGGTCTTGGGGAAACGATATTTGTCTACCCGGGAGCACATCCCGGTAACGAAAAGAGGAGCCTAAAAGCAACGCGGCGACCAGGCCAAGGACAATCCAGGAACGGCGAATCATGAAAAGGCCTTGAAAGCAGGGTCTGGACAGACCAACTTGAGGTGAAGGCGATATTTATAATATTGTATCCAATAAGGTTTGTGGCAGGATCGAAGTAGTGATATTAAGATTTTCATGGATAATCGAGGATACACCTGTCCAGAGCTGCTCACAACTCCGGAGGCGCTGGATAAAAACTTAGCAAATCCGCGCCTATGCCTTATCGATACACGGCCGGCTGAGCAGTTCGCCCGGGGACTCATCCCCGGTGCTGTCCATTTTGATCTATTTGGCATAAGCCTCGTGGACACCAGCCCTGCCCCCCTCAAGGCCTTTATGTCCATGATGCGCCACCTCTTTGAATTGCGCGGAATCAATCTGGAGAAAGAGATAGTTTTCTACGAAGAGACTTCAGGGATGCGGGCTGCCCGGGGGCTCTGGTTTTTAGAATACTTCGGCCACCGTAATGTTCATATCCTCGATGGTGGGTTCCGCGCCTGGAGACAGACAGGCCACCCGGTCAGCACTGAGCCCACCCCCCCAAAGTCAACTCAATTCACAGGTGAAGAGAGGCCGGAACTCCTGGCGACGGCCGGGGATGTCCTAGATTCTCTGAAAAAAGAAAAGACATTTATTCTGGACACCCGCAGCGACGATGAGTACATGGGGCGGAAAATTCGGGCGGCTAGAGGCGGAGCGATCCCTGGAGCAGTTCACATCGAATGGACCCACAACCTTGAAAAGAATGGGAGCTTCAAGTCAGCTGAAGACTTACAGGCGATGTACCAAAAGGCCGGAGTGACTTCAGACAAAGAGATCTTCGCGTATTGTCAGGGAGGGTATCGTTCTGCTCATTCATATCTCGCCCTGAGACTTCTCGGTTATCCCAAAATCCGTAACTATATCGGGTCGTGGAAGGAGTGGGGGGACCGGTTGGACCTACCCATCGATAAGCCATGGGAAAAAAAGTGAAGAAGTCCTCATCTCCCAGAACCCGCCGCCGCGCCTCGGCAAATGGCCGACGCCCCAAAGCAACGCGGCATCTGCTCGAGAGACAAGCTAGTCTTTATAAAGAGGTAAAAAAGAGTAACAAAGAGCTTCAGAAGGCCACTGAACACAAGTCTCAGTTCCTGGCCAGAATGTCGCACGAGATACGGATTCCTTTAAGTATTGTAATCGGCTTCTTGGACATCTTGTCCTCGGGAAACCTCGGACCTCTCAATGAGAAGCAAAGGGCTGCCTTAGACAAAATGCAGGTCCAGTCACAAAGACTCCAGAAGATGATAGGTAGTGTCTTAAGAATCTCGCAAATTGAGGAGGGGGTTATTCCGCTCGATATCTCCACCTTCTCTATAGATGGAGTCATCGAGTCTCTACGGGCAGTGGCGGATGATCTTCAGAGGAAAACCGGGTTGAAAGTCATCTGGGATATTGACCGAGACCTCCCACCTATTACGTCGGATGCCCCGAAGCTTGAAGAGATTATCCAGAACCTAATGGTGAATGCCTTCAAGTACACCTCCGAGGGAGAGGTCCGGATTCGGATAAAGAACCACGCGGAGTCCAAATCCATCGAGTGTGTAGTCGAGGATACCGGAATTGGAATCGCCCCTGAAAATTTACCAAAGATTTTCGACGGATTCCACCAAATCGATGCCACGGCGAGTAGCCAAGGAGTGGGCCTGGGTCTCGCCATCGTTAAGAATTACCTAGATCTCCTGAAGGGGAAGATCCAAGTTCAAAGTCAGCCTGGAAAAGGCTCGACATTCACATTAACCCTTCCCTACAAGCTAGAAGTGTAAAAAACACCCTCTGGTATCTTGAGGTGAGCGATGTAGGTGTGAAGACCCTGCCAGGAGGTCGCCTGATGCCTCATGAAGGAGAGTGAAAGGAAGAGACTCGGTTAAGGATTAACTTGTTTCTAGCCGCTGGCCACAATTATGATTCCTTGCGACTACCGGGCCGCTGATTTTTGGATAGACGAGTTTAGTAATCAAGTTATATCGAACACAGGGTTTGAATCCCCGTGTTCGACCAATGGGGAGAGCTGCCGCTTCTCCCCTTTGGAAACCCCATCGGCTTTGTGCCCGCCTCAAGAGGCGGGGCTTACATTGGATCAACCCCTCGCCTCGGCGGGACACAAGAGATGAACCACTGGACTGTTAGAGATGTGCACCTCGGGGAGACCCGCAATACGTTTCACCTTTTAAGGAATTTCGTGATACTGTTTCGTATACGTTAGGCTCGGCAAAGGAGGTTGTGACTATGGACTGGGGAATGAAAAACAGGTTCGCAAGAATTGTCAAACCTGAGGATGGCCGCGCCGTGATGTTGGCGGTCGATCATGGCTATTTCCTGGGTCCCACAAGTGGATTGGAAAAGCCCCGTAAGACCATCGAGCCTCTCCTGCCGTATGCAGATTCCCTCATGCTCACGCGTGGCGTTTTACGCACCTCGGTTGATCCCAACTCGTCCGTCCCCATTGTCCTCAGGGTCTCCGGGGGAACCAGTGTAATAAAAGAAGATCTATCCAACGAGGACATCACAGTCTCCATCGAGGATGCCCTCCGCCTTAACGCCTCTGCCATGGCACTTTCCATCTTTGTCGGGTCGGACCACGAAAGAGAAACGCTCGTGAGCCTGTCGAAACTGGTGGACGAAGGAGAGAAGCACGGTATTCCAGTTCTCGCCGTGACCGCTGTCGGCAAAGATATGGCTCGCGATGCCCGGTACCTGGGCCTGGCTTGCCGCATCGCTGCGGAGTTGGGGGCCCATTTAGTCAAGACCTATTACTGCGAGGAGTTCGAGAAAGTAGTGGAGAGCTGTCCCGTCCCCGTGATCGTTGCCGGGGGGAAAAAAATTCCCGAGATTGACGCACTGGAGCTTACCGCTAATTCCGTTCAGAGTGGCGCCGTGGGGGTGGACATGGGTCGAAATATTTTCCAGTCCGACAGCCCGGTAGGGATGATCCAAGCAGTACGGGCCATCGTGCATGAGAACGCCTCGGTAGCACAAGCCTTCAAGGTTTACGAGAACACTAAAGGTACTAAGGCCCGGAGAGCTGCCGGTTAGGGCACCGTGAATTTGGATTACAGAATCGGACAGACGATGACTCGCCCTGTGGAATAGCGCTTCGAGCGAACAACTTGACCTCGGTCGAGTCGGTATTCCACGGGGC
>JAZFYO010000323.1:0-2160 GCA_036443615.1 Binatia bacterium
AGATTCAACAAATCCGTGAGCGTATCCAGGGCGTCGCTCAGAGTGACATTCTTGAGATCCACAGTGACGCTGCCTTCGACATCAGGATCCACCACAACATTGAAGCTTGTCTGTTTGGAAATAGCCAGCAGCACTTCACGAATATCCGCATCACGGAGCGAAAAGCTGTAGAGCCTTTGCGGTTCCCTTTTCCCCTCGACCTCCGTAACGATCAGGCCAGGGAGAGATTTCTTGCGACTCTTCTCCGCACGAGCGGGAGCAGCTTTAGGAGGTGTCAGAACGGCGCGCGGGGGGGCCTTCACGGGTGCACACCCCATTTGCGTGAGAAGACCGGCAGCAATCAGCCCTCCCAATACAGAGACCCATCCGGCACCTAAAGCATTTTCCCCTTTCATTTCTCCTCATCCATAGCTTGAATAAATATAGATGGCTCCCTTATCTTGATTATCCTCTTGCGCCCACCCCTCTCCAGGATCACGGCATTCTCACGGATCTGCACGACCGTCTCCTCACCGATCTTTTCACCCACCATCACTGTCTGCCCGTCAAGGGTTGCCACTGACCTCGGGAGCCCTACAATAATACCCTGGACCTTTAGCCCCTCGACCTTAATCTCCCCTGCCCTCGCCTCTTCCTCCTCGGTGAGAAACGGATTGCGACCCCACTCGGGTCGTTCCTCAACCACCTGTTCTAGGGTCTTAACCTCCGGCGACATCTGGGCAGTCGATCCCTCCACGGCAGGCTGCTGTGTTAGAAGTCTGGTCTCTCTGGACGGACTTTTCGTTTCGACAATCTGAGCCGCCGCTAAGGGACTCAGGTAACAAATTCCTAGACCCGTAAAAATAAAAATCAGAAGCGGCCACTTTTCCCTGTTCATTTTCCTATCGCAAGTAACTCTTCATTTTTGTAATAGGCCTGCAAGGTAACCTCTGCACGAACTAACGGCACATCTCTTTGCAGCTGCAGAGACTGTGTCCTCACCAGCCGCGGGAGGCCCTTTACTGCTTCGAGAAAGTAAGCGATCTCCTTGTAGTCCCCAGAAAACGACACTTGTATGGGAAAAGATCCTACAGCCTTAGAATCATCGGCTGTGTTTACCTTGGGTGTTGCGGTTGTAGCCGCCACCACAGATGACTTCCCAGATGGACCAGCCGTATCGCCCGTTTTAAAAGAAACATCCAACAGGTTGTACTCTTGAGCGAGACGACTGACTTCCTGAAGCAGCGAGGGAAGGTCCTTATCCTCGGGCAATTTCCGCATGAGCCGTTTCTGCGCCTCTTGCAATTTCCTTTTCTCCCCGGGCCCTAGCGGGGGAAACTGCCGCCAGAGTTTCTGTCCAGAGGCGAGCTTTGCCTCCAATTGGGCAATCTCCCGCTTGTTGGCCCGAATATTCTGAATTTTAAAGGTCCAAAAGACGAACAGGGCTATCGCCACAATGCCTATTGTGGCAGCGAAAAACGGAGACATCATACGCCGTCCACTATGATTATCTTGCCAAGCCACTCATATCCCTTTCATCTGTCCACGAACTTCAAACTGAACTCTGGTTTTCTTGAACTTCACCCCTTCTCCCTGGAGGTCAGCGGACACTTCGACAGGAGCCTCTTTAACAGTCGAGATATCAAGAGGAAGCAACTCGATCTTCTCCATGTGTAGAGAGCTTTTGAGACCCCGGTAAAAGCGGTTAAAGGCAACCTGTGCGGTATACCCGTCGGTCGCGACGACCTCCCCTTTCATAACGATCAACCAATCTTCTTTATCTTTTCGAACGCCCAAGGAATGAAGGACCAAACCTGGGGGAACAAGACCACTCAAGGTCTTGAAAATATCAACCCATGACGGCTCGCCGATCGCTTTCGAACCTAGGTACTGTTCCAAGAGTTTTTGGCTTTCGTGTAGCGGTCGACTTTCTTGAGCTGCCCGAATGGCAGGAAGCCATTGACCGTACAATGCAGTTCTCTCCCCCAAAAGTCTCTCGTAGGACCTCCCCGTTTGGACCAAGAATAGATGAAAACCGATCAGGACCAACAGAATCAGCATCACAGAAACAGGCCGCCGGACAAAAGACAGATTTATCCTGGGCCATCTGGTCACCGTTGTCTGCGCTTCTTTGGGAACAAGATTGATTCCTGTTTTTACAGAGGCGGCAGCCACAAGACC
>JAZFYO010000324.1:0-4919 GCA_036443615.1 Binatia bacterium
CCGGGCGGCCCAGGATTCTCATCGACCCGGAACTGGGAAAGATCAGCCTTAGCAGCAGCTTCTGCGTGGTGGTTTTGCCGGAGCCATTCGGTCCCAGGAGGCCAAACACCTCCCCCTGCTGCACTTCAAGGTTCAAACCATCCAGGGCGCGAAACCGTTGCCTCTTCCAAAATCCCTGGTGAAAATCTTTCGTTAATTCAGTGATTTCGATTGCCGGCATGTGAATCTGCAAACCTTCCCGCGGGCTGTGGCCGGATAGCTAATTCCAAAGCCATTATGAACAGATTCCTGCATGATGGAAAGAGTCGGGTGCAAAACCCGGCTCCGGGCACCCTGAAGGGTTCTAGTCAACCGCGGAAGAAGCCACGGAAGCCACGCCGGTCGTGGACTGCCGAATGACTCCTGAGCCATCTGTGTAAAAAAAGCGAATGCCGGTAGTTCCAGGCGTAGTCGGATTGGCATTCAGTTGGTAGTTGACCACACCCGAGGCAGGGACACTAGGGCCGGGGGTGTAGAGGAATGAATAACCACTCTTGATCCCGGTGGCCAATACAGAATCGATGAGGGCCGCCGCGCTCGGGGTCGGCAATCCGGCTCCCGGAGGCCCGAGCTCAACCAGACTATTGCTATAACCTTTGTAAACAGAATTGTAGGTGACTTCAGCGCTATTGATGGTGCGGCAAGTACTGACGGCGGAAGCCTCGTTCGAGGCTATTCGTGACCGCATGAAATTGGGTATCGCGATGGCGGCAATAACCAGAATAATGGCGACCACGATGAGCAGCTCAATCAACGAAAATCCCTGCTCTTTTCCCTCCAAGGCACCTCCTGCTTGATGTTTCCTGTCGTTGGGGAATTATCAACCGGGGAGAAGTCATCCCGGGCTTTTCCCATTCGTGCCAAGCCAAACTCTTCGTCAAGAACTACGCGGCTTGCCGCCCTTCCCCTCGAGCTGGGAGGAGCAGGAAGGTAAATTTCCGCCTTCCTGCCCATCCAAACTGATGGTTCCCTGTCGGTCGGCTTGAAGCGTTCCTAACTAACCGCCAACCGGAGAGCTCGCAGCGCTGGCTGTGGCGGTGCTGCTCTGACGAATCACTCCAGTCTCATCGGTAAAGTAGCGGTTCGTCCCGGTCGTTCCCACTGTTTGCGGTATCGCAGTCAGCGTGTAGGTATTGATCCTTCCACCCACAGCAGAACCGGCGGTGTAGGCGAAAGTGTAGCCGCTCTTGTTGCCGGCTGCCAGGACGCTATCGATCAGCCCTGCCTGGGTGGCAGTCGGAGGATTCGCGCCGGGGCCTAACGCCAACATAGTGGCAGAATACCCGGTGTTGAAGGTGGAGGCATAGGTGATCAGTGCCGTGTTAATCGTACGGCACGAACCTACCGCTGATGCCTGGTTGGCCGCAATACGAGAACGAAGCAAGTTCGGAATCGCAATCGCGGCGATGATGAGAATAATAGCTACTACGATGAGCAGCTCGATCAGTGAAAAACCTTTTTGAAGCGCCTTCATGGCTACCCCCCTTCCAAAGTCTGGCCTTAACTCAAAACCAGCCGTGTAATACCTCGCACGTTCTGTGCCATATTACGAAATTTCCATGCTTTACGGATCTTGCTCTATCTTATTGCCTCTACTTAACTTATTCTCCCTGAGAAGCCGCTAATCATACTCCCGCCCCTTTATGTCGGCGAGAGTGACAAAATCTGTCACTTTCCCTTGACACTTAATGGCGAGTTCCGAGCTAAGTATCTTTGACGGCAATAATTTGGTCAGGCGACGACACCCAAAGTCAAATTTGGTGCTTCTGCGCATAATGCCGAAAGGAGCGGTAGCTCATCTTTAGAAGTTCGGCCGCTTTGGTACGGACACCGGTAGCGCGAACCAAAGCCTGAGTCAAGTATTGATTCTCGATTTCGGCGATGCGCTGTTCAAAGTCCATTCCTTCCGGTTCCAGGGTAACTTCCTCTGTCACTCCTGAGAGGACCGCGTCGCGAACTCTTTCCACCGAGAGTTGCTTTTCCTTTTCTGGTGTCAGGGCAACCGCCTGCTCGATGGTGTTTTCAAGTTCCCGAACGTTCCCAGGCCAGTCGTGAGTTTGGAGAAGTCGAAGGATTTCAGCACTGAGCCGAAGTGTCCCTCTGCCCGCCTGCCGAGAGTATTTCACCGTGAAGTGTCGCGCCAGCGGTTCTAAATCTCCCTTTCGTTCACGCAAGGGAGGAAGGCGCACGGGAATCACACTGATGCGGTAAAAAAGGTCTTCACGAAACTTTCCCTCGGAGACCAGGGTCTTGAGCTCTCGATTGGTCGCGGCAATGATGCGCACATCCACAGGCGCGTCTTCGGTAGCCCCCAGGGGCCGTATCTGTTTTTCCTGCAGGACACGCAACAGCTTTACCTGCATCGCAGGGCTGGTTTCGCTGATCTCGTCCAGAAAGAGAGTTCCTCCGTCGGCGGTTTCAAATATTCCCTTCTTATTGCCACCCGCATCCGTGAAAGCCCCCTTGAGGTATCCAAACAACTCGCTTTCCAGCAGAGTATCGGGGAATGCCCCGCAGTTGATCGAGACAAAGGCTTTGTCGGTTCGGAGACTGGATTTGTGGATCGCCCGCGCGACCAACTCTTTTCCGGTGCCACTCTCTCCCAAAATCAGCACCGTGCTTTGAGTGGGGCCCAATGTCTGGACGAGCTCCAGGACCTCTTTCATCTTCGGATCCCGGCCCACGATCTCGTCGGTCCGCACGCGGGACAGCTCGCGGCGGAGAAGGCGATTTTCCGACCGCAAGGCCGATTCGGCCAGGGCTCTCTCCACGGCCGCTCGCAGCTCTTCCATCAGCTTATCGGTCTTGATAATGTAGCGGTAGGCGCCCAGATTTACGGCCTGAACCGCTGAATCAATCGTCGCATAAGCGGTGATGAGGATGACGTAAGTTTCCGGCGAAATGGTGCGAATATGCTGGAGGAGGTCCAGGCCGGTCAGGTCCGGCATTCGGATGTCGGAAATCACAAGATCGAAGATTTGCGATTCCAGCTTTCTCTTTGCCAGGTCACCTCGGAGGGCTGTTTCCACCTGATGCCCGTCCTTGCGAAAAGCAATTTCGAGCAACTGGCACATGGATCTTTCATCATCAACGATCAGAATACGAGCCATCGTGTGAGTTCGATCCTCCCCATACAGGTAAAACCCGGATTCCTATATCTCCTGCAAAGATTTCGAACGGACGCGGGCGTGGCGGGGAATTTCAATCAAAAAACGGGCGCCGCGGTTCGGCTCCGACTCGGCCCGGATCTTCCCCTGATGCGCCTCGACGACTTGCTGGGCAATAGCTAACCCGAGGCCGGTGCCGTCGGGAAAAGAAGATTGGAAAGGCTCAAAGAGTTTTTCCAATTGACTCTCGGAAAACCCTACGCCGGTATCTTCAATCGAGACACAAACGGTATCCTCGTCCTGCGGCTGGACCGCCACCGTGAGCACGCCGCCATCCGGCATGGCCTTGATTGAATTCGTGCAGATGTTCCAAAAGACCTGACGAATCTGGTCGGAATCCACCCACGCTTCAACTCGCTCACTGGAAAACTGACGCTCAATCTTATGGCGGGTATCGAAGGTGGGATGATGCTCCAGTAGTAGAAGTGTCTCCTCTAAAATCTCTACGACGTTGGCCTTTGCGAATTGATACCGATGGCCGCGAGCGTAAACCAGGAAGTCCGATACAATTTTGTTCAGCCGTTCGGACTCCTGCGTAACGATATCGATCAATTTGAGGTGATCTTCATCCATACCTGTTTGATCGCGGAATAGCTTGACGGAACCCACAATCGAGGCCAGAGGATTCCGAATCTCATGAGCAATTCCGGCCGATAGTCGCCCCAGGCTGGCCATGCGGTCCTTGGCCCGGTACTCGATTTCACGCTTCTTCTCGTCGGTAAAATCGGCAAAGTTGTAGACGTAACCGACAGCCCCCTTCTCCGGAGTGGTCAAGAGCGATACGGAAACCTCCAATATCTTGCGCTCTCCTCTCTTGGGGGCGTAGTAAAAGATCTCCTGTCGGCGGCCCGGCTCACGGAAAGGCAAATGAGGGTCGATTCCCGGCAGGACCTCGCTCAAAGGTTTCCCTTCGAGCGATTCGGTCTCCAGAATCGTCTGGCCTGCAGGATTCGCCTGTGCTATCCTCCCCTCGAGATCGGTGGTGATCAAACCTTCCCTCATGCTATCGATGATATTAAGGTTCAGCGCTTGAAGGTTCGCTACCTGCCCTCTCTGATCCTTCAACTCGTCGCCTCTCTTGCGCAACATCTCAGCCAGGTAACTTCCCAGGTAGGCCACTCCAAAAAATCCGAAGAAACTGAAAAAGATCTTTACCTGCAGCGTCGTCAAATCCACATCGGAGGTTGAATGGGTTTCAAAGATCTGAAGGGCGGCATATCTCTCGCCCAGGATGGGATAGAGGCGGGGCAAGTAGGCGAGTTCGAGCAACAAGCCCATAGCAATAAAGCAAATGCTTGCCACCAATAGGGCTCCAGCCCGATGCAGCAGCGTGCTCCACATCAGGATCGCCACCGGATAGAGCGAATAATAGTTGCTGTCGAGATCACCCGTGAAATGAATAATGGATGTAATCAGGATGATGTCCAGAAAGATCTGCAAATAAGCCTGTAAAAGATAATCCTCGCTGAGTTGGTTATAGATCAGGTAAAAAAGACCCAGGACGTACCAAATCACAATCGCGATCCCGAGATGCGGAATCGTATCCTGGCTCGTGCTGGTGGGAACAATCTGGCGGAGGGTGTACTCGATGGCAAAGACGAAGGTGATGATCACAAAACGGATCTTGATCACCCAGGGGAGCCATTCTCTTAGTTCGCCGGTTAATCGCATCCTGCGGAGGGTTCAGGGGGCAAGGTTTGACTGGACCTTTCT
>JAZFYO010000325.1:0-6759 GCA_036443615.1 Binatia bacterium
CTCAACTCAAGGCCTGCCTGGAGATCAGTCGTCGAATGGGAAAAAGGAAGTGGAAGGTCGGGGAGCCTTTGAGTTCACCAGAGGACATCTTCCGCCATTTTCAGGGCCAGCTCCAAAAAAAGAAACGTGAGAATTTCTACGTGGTCCTTCTCACCAATAAGAATCGAAAGATTCGTGAGGTAAAAATCTCCGAGGGCTCCCTGACCGCCTCCCTCGTTCATCCGAGGGAGGTTTACAATCCGGTCATCCGCGAATCCGCCGCGGCAGTAGTCTTTGTCCACAACCACCCGAGCGGGGATCCATCCCCGAGCCAGGAGGATATAGAGATTACACGGAGGTTGAAGGAGGTTGGAGAGGTGATGGGAATTAGAGTCCTAGACCATGTGGTGATCGGCCACGACCGCTACTTCAGCTTCAAAGAGCGGGGGATACTCTAAGTGTCATCCCCAATTATACAGGCCAATAATTACTCCGTCCGGGGCCTTGACGGCGGCCCTGGTCCTTCGCTTCACAGGCGTTCCATCCGGCACTCCTGCGGCCTCCGAAAATGTAGGTTCGGCTAGAACTTCAACTCCCGAAGTTCTCAACCGCTCCACGACCTCACCGACATCGGTCACTTTCAATGCAATCTCTCTTATCCCTATCTTGCGCTCGTAAGTGACCTCTCCTGGAGGTGGGCTTACCAAGGAATAGAGCTCCAGTTTGGCCTCGGACCGGCCTGGAAACTTGAGATAGGCCGTCTCCCGATGATAGCCGTTCAGAGGTGTAGCGGGCCAAAAGCAAGAAACCTAGGTGCTTAGAATAAAAATCGATTGACTGATCCATGTCGGAGACCACTACCCCCACGTGATCGATGCCGTCTATCACGCTTGCCATTTTATTCCTCCCAAGAATCCGTTATTGCCCAAAGGGACTCCAGCTCAGTCCATCTTGAGCAGTCTCTTGATGTTTCCTCCCATTATATTACGCAGGTCCTCGATCTTGAGTTTCAAATGGCCCTGGGCATGCTTGACGATCTTTTGAATCTCCCAATCCATAGGGTTAAAGGGATGATCAGAGCCGTACATGACGCGGTCGGCTCCCGCCCATATGATCGACTCACAGAAAAAAGGCAACCAGCCGACACCGGAGCTGTCCATGTAAACATTTTTGTATTTTTTGGCCAGCTCTATTACTTCTCGCACCCCTTCTACCAAACCCGAGTGACCCATAATGACTGTCAGGTTAGGAAAGTCCCTGGCCACTTCACCAATTCTCTTGGGACTGGCGAATTCTCCCAGACCGCAGTGAAATAGTACAACCAGCCCGTGATGTTGAGCCGCTTCCATAAGCGGATAGACTTTCTCCCTGTCATTGGCAGGGGTCTTTTCAATCAATGGATGGATCTTGATCCCCTTGAGGCCCAACTTTACACCCTCTTCCAACACCTCCAAGTTGTGTTTTGCGCCGAAGGAGGGACTGAGCCTCATGAATCCGATGATGCGCTCCGGGTTCTTTTTCATTGCCGCGGCGATATACTCATTAGTCTCGCGATAGTCTGAAGGTTCTCCCATGCCGATGGCAAAGGTCACGACCCTATCCACTCCAGCCTCATCCATGTCCCTTATCATGTCCTCAGCCATAAATTTCATAATGGGCGGGATCTGGTGAATGGCGAGCTTACGTCTCTCCCCCATATGCGAATGGGCATCGATGACTTCAATGGTTTCTCCTTCGCATGTAATCATGTTTTCCTCCCCAATGTTTTGAATCAAGTCGTCACCCATACCCTAAAAGACCATACATTCCTATGGTTAGAAAAGTTAGGGCAACGAAGGCAATAAGTCATCTATATTTCACGAGCTTCATCTCTTCTCGAGATGTAGCGATAGATCCCCTTTTTGGATGGTGATATTGTGGCAATCCGTCCGTTGGGTCAGCTCTCCTATCAGGGCCACCAAAGGGCGACTCACGCTTATATAATTCTTTGGCGGAGCTGCGGCCCGCATAGCCGCCACCTCGTCCTCTCCCGCGAAATACCGAAGCAGCAGATCGTCGTCTGAGATTCCACGACCTCCGAGTTTCCGCCGCATCTCTTTTAGAGACGGCTCGGGAGGTTCCCATCCGGCCAGCTCCTTGGCCCGGGATCTGCTTAGGATCTTATCCTTAACATCCGGGTCCACCGATGAGCTCTCCTCCTCCCCCCACAGGCCCAGAGCATATTGGATGACCTCGTCGGTTACCTCCTTGTACCGCTCGCCTAGGATGACGTTAATTGCCGCCTGTGTTCCCACGAACTGGGAATAGGGGGTGACCATGATCGGAAAGCCAAACTCTGCCCGCACCAGCCCGGTTTCCTCCAGGACTTCTCCCAGCCTCTTTTCCATTCCCATCTTGGAGAGCTGATGTCGAAGGTTCGAGATCATGCCTCCGGGCACCTGATGGATGTGGTGGTAGTGGTCATACTCCACCGGCCTCCCGATAGGTAGCCCTTCCCGTTTTGCGATGAACGTAAAGTGATCAGCTACAGGCTTAATCACCTCCTCGTCCACTGCCGTTGCATAGCCTAAGGCACGCGCGTTACTTGCCACATTGAAGACCGAGGGATTGGAGGAGCTGTCGGCCAGAGGTGGGATGGCGGTGTTCACCGATTTTATTCCCAACTTGATGGCCTCTAGACAGCACAGGGCGCCGAGACCCATAGTACAATGGGTATGAAACTCAAGGGGTATGCCGTTGGTATTCTCGAGGATCAACGGCACCAGCGCCCGTGTGCGCTCGGGCGTGAGCAGTCCGCCCGGGTCCTTCAGACATATTCGAGCAGCGTTCAGCCTTGCCGCCTCACGGGCCTTCTCGGCATAGTATTCATCCGTATGTTTGGGCGAGATTGAAAAAATTAGATTGACGATCGATTCGAGTCCCGCATCCCGGGCATCACTCACCTGCTGGCGCAAGCACGAGACAGTATTCGACGGATCCGATATTCGTATCTCTCTCAAGCCGTTGGCCACCAGACGCTCAAGCCAGAGCCTGGATAGCGACCGGGGTGTAATGTGAAAGGCAGCCATATTCCTGTTCCGGATCGCACGAAGCGGCGTCTTGGTGATCTGCCGTGAAACCAGCCGGAGCCTCTCCCAAGGGTCCTCCCGCAGCTCGCGGACACATTTCTTAAAGAAAGTTGTTGCGATGATCTCTATGGCCTCGAAACCGGCCCGGTCCATGCGGGACGCAATGGGCAGGATCATGCCCGTCCTCATAGACTCCGCCCAAAGACTTTGGGACCCATCGCGAAGCGTTGTATCTATAAATTTAATTTCGTTCATCAGCTAGGGAATATAACGCAAGGGGCTTCCCTGCGCTTTCTCGCCTTTCCCGAAGTTAACTCATGTCACTCACAGGCTATAGAGTCTTCGAGGGTTGTCATCGAGAATTTTACGCAAGACATTCTCGCCGAGTTTTCCTTGCTGCTGAAGTTTTCGGATAGCTTCAAGTTCGGTAGACGTATCTGCGTGACCATAATCTGATCCGATGACTATATTGTCCTCTCCCGCATATTGGAGAACGTACGGGAGGTCATCGTCCGTCTGACAGGCTACATAAATCCTGTGCTCCTGCAGTAGGTTTTGCTTGAGCGCCTCCCCTCGTCTTTGAAATCGCTTTGCCAAATCATGAATCACATAAGGCAACCACTGAGAGCTTACTTCGATAATACCGAATCTGAGCTTTGGAAACCTATCCGGAATCCCATGAAAGATGAGTGAATGAAAAGCGCCCACCACGGCGAGTTTGAATTGCGTGAATCCAGAATCATGGTCGAAAAAATCATAATGCGTAAAGCTTCCGTTCCCTGAGTGAATGCAAACAGGCATGTCCAATTTGCCGGCCTCCTCATAGAGAGGGAAAAAGTAGGAATCGCTCAAATACTTGTCCCCCTCCAAACCGCGCATGAATATCCCACACGCGCCGCTTTCTTTTGCAAGCCGCAGCTCTCCTAGTGCCTTATCCATGCTAAGCAGCGGCGGAACCATAATCCACCGGAACCGGTCTGGCGCCTTCTTGCATATAGACGCCATCCACCGGTTGTAGCTCCTGCATAACGCCAGCTCCACTTCCGCCCGGCGAGCCCCGGGGAATATAAAAACCGTTGGGTAAAGGATCTGCATGTCTATCCCCAGCTCGTCCATGTGCTTCAGCCGCGCTTCGATGTCCCCCAATTCCCGGGAAGCCTGCAGCGTATCTTTTCCGACATTCGTTCTAGGAACCAACCGGCCGTCAATTAACCAGCAGTCTTTCGGTTCGCCTGAGTTAGTGGACTTGACCATCTGCGGCTTGAACTCATGTTCCGTCTTCTCCATGTAATCCCATGTCCGCTCGTTTTCTATTACATGGGCATCTGCATCAATAGTTTTCATAGGAGCTCCTCTTTTTTATATTGTGGGGATATCATACTAATTTTTCCTTCACTCCCAAGTCAAACATGCAATAGTATCCACCCATGGCTCAAATTGCCAGCATAGTTGGTCCCGAAGAGGCCCGTAAAAATCGGCATCTTGTCCTCGAAACTCCGCTAACTCCACTGCGTAGGATTTAGACGAACTCATGCACGGCAAGTGGACGGGAAGACTTCCAACTACAACACGACCCGTCTGTCTTCGGTAGCCTCACCCTTCAAAAGCAAGCTCAGGGCTCCGCCGAATAGGGTAGCGGCAAGGAGAAAAAGGTGGAGATTAATGGCGGCTGCAAGGGCGGCATTGGCGCTGGCTCCAAACGGCACCAGGCCAGCGACAACGCCCGCCTCATAGGTGCCTGCTCCACCAATGCTGTGGAACGGTAGGACTGAGGTCAAGTCGCCTAGGATGGCACCCAAAAAGGCGCCTGACCATGGAATATCCACAAACAGGCGTAATACCCAGGCAAAAACCCCTAGCTTTACTGCCCATGTCGCCAGTGTCAACACCCAGGTGCGCCGGAAGGCAATTGATTCTTGCGGCATTCCACGTATGACTTTCAATAGGATCGAACCCAGCTTATTATCTTGAGCTCGTGCTTCCAGCGCCAACTTTAAACGGCGGCTTCCCCAGAATGCCAAGGCAGGCAAGATCATCCAAGCCGCCAACAAAAATATAGTGAAAGGTGTATGGCGTGGAAACGGATTGACAACTAGCACCGCAAGTCCGCCCACAGTATGGAGATCTAAGAACCGAAACCACAACAAAGCTGGGACAGATCGCAGCATAGAAATTTGAAAGTAGCGGGACATGAGCACAGGAAAGCTGATTTCCCCGGTGCGCATGGGCAAGAGATTGTTTAGCAGGTTGTGCTGTAAAGTGAGCTTAAAACAACGAAGGAATGACCCTTGTATCTGATCACGGAAATAATCATAGACTCGTATAGACCGCACCCAGTAGCTGGAGAAAACAAGCGCTACCGCGAGGCAAAGGTGTGCTGGCGACTGATTTTTCCACGGAGCAAGTAAGTCAAGCCAACCATAATAAAATTCGATGCCAATAACGAAGGCGATGAAAATCGCTATGTTAACTAGATGGCGTACAAAGGCAGGACGTTGGTTTTTTTGGACCATACAGGTTTCAAAGGTCAAAGTGAGGACAGTTCTTTATTTAGTACTGTCCCGATCTCCAACTGTCCGAGGCGTCTTCAGAGACGGCAAAACCGAAGAACTTGGCAGATCTGTTGAGGCCCTAACTAAAAATTTAAGCCGAACAGTTTCTTGGCATTATCCAGAAGTATTTTCTGCCGCACCTCTGGCTTAATTTTCAGCTGATCGAACTCCTCCATCCACCGCTCCACACTGATCCCAGGCCAATCCGAGCCGAACATCGCCTTATCCTGGAGAAGCGTATTCACTTGCTGCACCACTTCGGCAGGGAAGTACTTGGGCGCCCATCCGGAAAGGTCAATGTAGAAGTTGCCCTTGTGGCGAGCAATGGCAAGGCTCTCCGCCGTCCAGGGCCAGGTCGGATGCGCACAGATAATCTTCAGCTCAGGGAAATCGGCTGCCACATCGTCCAGGTAAATAGGCTGGGTATATTTGAGTTTGTGGCCCATGCCACCAGGAGTGCCGGCACCCGCAGCGGCCATGCCGCCATGAAACAGGATCGGTAGGCCTAGCCGCTGTACCTCCTCCCACAGAGGGTAGAAACGTGTGTCGTTGGGGAAGAATTGCTGTCTGGCTGGGTTGATCTCGCCAATGCCGTGTAGGCCCAACTCTTCCTTAATACGCCGGATCTCCTTCATGGCAATTTTGCCTTGCCAGGGATCGATGGCGCCGAAACCCATGAACACGTCGGAATGCTTGTGCACCCCCTGGGCGATATGATCGTTGGGAACTGGGGTCAGGCCGGTTATCGTTTCGTCCGTGCTGTTCATGATTACGGCCATCATCTTACGCTCACGGTATTGATCGGCCATCTCATCGAAAGAGACAGGTTTGCGTTCCCTGCCGAAGTAGCGGGCCATCTGCTGAGTCCGAGCGCCCTTCGCTTTTTGGGTGAATTCGTCACTGAGGTGAACGTGTACATCGATAGCTACAACTTCCATGGAACAAAATCCTCCTTTAGACCTAGTTTGGCAATCCTCTTAAATCAAAAAAAACCGTCGCCCACTCTACCGCTTCATCCCGCTCAAAATAGTAGCACGACGAAATCCGGACTTTACAAGCCACCTCTTTTCCCAAGGGTAAGCGATAGCCCGTCCTTCTGAATTCGAATCCGGCTAAGGTCTCTCCGCTTGCTCAGCTCTTCGACCAGTGTAATCAAAGGC
>JAZFYO010000326.1:0-33670 GCA_036443615.1 Binatia bacterium
AGCTTCTTTTCCGGCTCCAGGTACGCCTTCCTGCGAAAAACCTCAAAGTATTCATCGTGGGCAAGCGTGTCAGACTGAAAGAGAGAAGCTACAGTTTCCTCCATAGTCGGACCAGCCCCGTCGCGCATAGAAACCTCCTTCTTATCCGCGAAATGATCCATTTTGTTACTCGGTATCTCTCTCAGTTTGCCATTCAAAGTTCACGTGGATAAAGTATTTTTAATCCACAGCCTGTGCCGACACCCAAGGGCTTGCTAGCTTTGTAGTTCCCACCCCTTCGAATTCATGCAGGCCCAGAAGAGTCCGCGATTAACCCTCTGGACTTCCCTCGGACGGCCGAACTCCTCGTTCCTAACCTCTTTGACGGTTGCTCCCTGGAGACACTTGTATCGATCCTGGGCCAAATCCAATCGGGTAGCCCCGGGCTTGCTCCATTGGCCACAACCCCCAAGCAGGAGCAGTCCAACGAGCGGAACTATTAAGTAAAATCTAGCCACTGGTGTGTTCCTATCTGCCCTCTCCATGTTTCTAAGGCTTAAACAATTTCCGTACGTAAAAAGTTCCGCTAAAAACCATTTGGAGAATAGGGATCTACTACAGAGGAGGGAACTTTTTCTTGGTCACTTTTTGTTGAGAGAACAGAGGCTGGTGAATGAAACGAAAGGAAGTTAGAAAAATGATGTGGAAAAGTACACTGATAACAGTCCTGGTTCTGACAATGATTTTGGGACTTATGTCTGTCCCGGTAACAGCTTGTGAAGGCCTCGTCAATGAGGTCATCCGGCAGACGGTCTTTGACCCCACAGACAATGTCCATTTCAGACAGACAGCGTAAAGGAGAAATTAAGCGATGAAAGACAAGAATAAGACCTTTTTCATAACTCTTGGCCTCTCGCTCCTCTTACTCTCTGGTGGATCTCTCCATGCTGAGACGATGCGATTTACGGAGAATCTCCGCAGCGAGACAGTCCTACTTCCCCCGTCGGCGCCGGACCGAGGTCAACTTATCCTAATTTCCTTTGTCACGATCGCCGCTGAAGCAGAAGCCATAGTCACAATGGCTGTTTATGATGATCCTCAAACCAGATGGTCAGTCGATCTCTTGGAGCTTTATGATGAGGCAGGGGCTCTTCTGTCAGTTAGCTGGGTTGATAAATTCGGCATCCGCAGGACCGCCATGGACCGCGGACTTCTTCAAGAAGAGACTTCCAGGCTCGAGGGAGTTTTTGTCCTTCTTCCAGAAGGAACTCCAGCATGAAGATAGAAGCGCTGAGAAATCGGTTCTAACTGAAGACAGGTTAGGTTTGGCTGCGTAGACGAAATTAGAGTTACTGAAACAACCCAATGATGAGGGCTTCTCATGAATCTGTTCATTTTCGTTTCCTTTATAACAGCGGTCATTGTTTTCCTCATGGCATGGAATCTTTTCGACTCATGACAAGAAGAACAGAGACCGTGCGAGAAAAACAAACCTCAACGCTTTTTCTGCTTTGCTACCAGGGAAGGAAAAATGACGAAATTAATAAGTGATCACCGGAAATTGAGCATATGGAAGCTCATCTTCCTGAAAAGCAAGGTGAAGGGTGATTTTTACCGCATTGGGAACTTTCTCCTGGCCTCTCCTTGTTTAGCAAAGCAAAGGCCAAAGAAAGCCAAGTTCCTTACAGAGATCAAAGAGGAGTACCTGATACTTCTTGAAGGCAGGCAAGGTTTGGCGGCGCAGGAACTGGAGAATGAGAAGCTTCAAAAAAAACCGAGGAGAAATGATTATGGAATCACTTGTTGTCCATCTCATCTTGGCATCGCTCATTGTATTGTTCATGGTTTGGATTTTTTTTACTGCTTGACGAGTGCCATAGAGATTGTGTGGGAGGGAAGTGCCTTCACAAATAAGTGAGAATTGACACCTAAAATAAGAATAGAGGAGATGATCATTAAAGGAGGTTAATAGTTATGTTTAATTCGTTCAATATTCCAAAAGCAATCATGGCTGGTTTCTTAGGAACGGTGGCCATGACCATCCTGATGTATGCTTGGCCTCTGATAGGCCTTCCCAGCATGGACATCATAGCCGCACTGGGGGGGGTGTTTCCCTTCAATATGTCACCTTACGTCCTGGGATCGCTGATTCATCTCAGCATAGGGATCTCAATGGCTCTGATCTATGCCTTGTTTTTTGCCTCTCGGCTACCCGGTCCAGGTTGGCTACGCGGTGCGCTGTTTTCCTTTCTTCCCTGGATTTTCGCCATAACTCTCTTCGGCCCAGGCCTTCAACTAGCCAGTGAATTCTTCAAGGGAAAAGAGGCCATTGCGGCCAACCCGTGCTCTATATCGCAGCCCTGTCAAGTCCGCCCAGCGAATCCTTGTGCGGTGAACCAACCCCGATCCAATCCATGCGCTGCAAAGGTAAGCAATCCATGTGGAGTCAGTGCCAATCCTTGCGCTGTGGCGAATCCCTGCGCAGTGACCACGGCGCCCTCTAGGGGGCCTTCCCCCCAAGTTATGAGCTTGATTGTCCACCTGCTCTTCGGTATGGTTCTAGGTGCCGCCTACAGACCTTCAGGTGAGTTAGTTTAAGATGAAATTCGCGTTGCTTGGACAATACCCGGGACTCCAATCTACATCTGAGAGAAGAACCCGCCTGTTTCGAAGAACGGTGCTGTGGACTTTGATGCTGTTCCTTCTGCCCACAGGACCGGTCTGGGCCGACTCCCACGTCACCAGTGAAAACGGAGTGGTGGTGGTGACCCTGACCCAGACCCCTTGCCTTTTTGTCGAGGCAGAGGCCAATCCCCAAACCTACCGCTCCAACAAAGCTGCGGAATGCATTGCCATCAACAAACACACCGCAGGTCAGCGCCAATTCATGCCTCTTCACTTAAGAGCCGGGAAAGTGATCTTCCGAGTCGCAAATAATAATGTCCCCTATGAGCTAGGCTTTTGGGTCCGGGGACAGGGACTCGGACGCGTCACCCTGCCCTCGGTGTCAGGCGGCGGGCTGATGCCTGGCCAGACCAAAGAGTACGCTATCACCTTAAAGAAGGGGGCATACTGGTACAGCTGCCCGCTGAATCCTACGCCCAACTATCCGCTCATCGTCGAATAGTGCGTTGGTTTGCCAATCTGCCTGGACGATACGGTTTGGAGGACATCCCTGCCCCATCCTAAACGCTCCCCGCACATTTCACCGTACCAGGAACTTTTCCCTAACCATAAGAGTTTGCCCTGGAGGAAAGGTCCTCCACTGTATTGGGTGAAGTGATTTGCGGTCTCTGCCCTATAGGCTAAAATGTCATCCTAGAGAGCGTCGACCGAGGAATGATCGGCGATTTGGACGACCACCGTAAGTGAGGGCCCTTCAATCACTATAAAACAAAAAGGAGACTATTATGAGTGAGGAGAGACAAGCACCCATCAAAGGAGTTAACAATACCAATAGTCGTGGATTAGATTTTGAAGAGGCGGTACTGCACCGCTATGAGAGTGCCGCCAAGGAGGCTGAGGCCGGCCTATGCGTTCCTGTCAGCTACGACTCTTCCCTTCTGAAAGTCATCCCTGAGGAGGTCATAGAAAAGGACTATGGTTGTGGAAACCCTTCTCAATACGTGAGGGAAGGGGAGACGGTACTTGATCTTGGCTCCGGGAGCGGGAAGGCCTGTTATATCATCTCACAGATTGTTGGCCCGAAGGGCAGGGTCATCGGAGTAGACTTTAATGAGGAGATGCTAGCCCTGGCCCGCAAGTATCAAGAGACCGTCGGAAAGAAACTGGGCTATCATAACGTGGAGTTTCGCCGTGGTAGAATTCAAAACCTCAGGGTCAACCTGGATCTCCTCGATCAATACCTGGCGGCTAACCCTGTCCGTTCCGCCTCCGAGCTTCACAGGCTACGCGAATTTGAAGGGAAAATCTCGTGCGAAGACCCCATGATCCCAGACAATTCTATTGATGTCATCGTCTCTAACTGTGTGCTCAATCTGGTCCGGCCTGAAGATAAGAAGGAGCTGTTTTCTGAAATGTTTCGTGTGCTCAAAAGGGGAGGAAGGGCCATCATCTCGGACATCGTCAGCGATGAGCCAGTTCCGGGGCACCTGAAAATCGATCCCGATCTCTGGAGCGGGTGCGTCTCTGGTGCCCTTGAAGAGGAGGAATTTTTCCTCTCCTTTGAAGAGGCCGGTTTTTATGGAATCCATGTCGAAGAGATGAGGTCAGAACCCTACCAGACGGTGGAGGGAATCGATTTCCGCTCTATAACGATCTCTGCCTATAAAGGGAAAGAGGGGCCCTGTATCGAGAGAAACCAAGCGGTGATCTACCGCGGCCCGTGGAAACAGGTCGTGGACGACGATAACCACGTCCTTCCCCGGGGGGTACGGATCGCCGTTTGTGATAAGACCTACCAGATCTACTCCAAGCCGCCTTATCAGGATCAATTCATACCAATCCAGCCCAGGGAAGAGATTCCTCTGGAGAAGGCCGAGATATTTGACTGTGCCCGAACGGACAGACGCCACCCGCGCGAGACCAAAGGAATGGATTACCAGGTGACACAGAGCCCTTCCGGTATCTGCGGACCTGGAGGCAACTGCTGCCCATAGAGAGAGGAGAACTCCCATGCGGCCCTTTGCCCAAGAAATAAGGGAGGGCAGCTGCAGCGGGACCTTAATCCCTGAGGTCTATGTTATTTTGGTCAATTATCATTTTCAGCGCAACGATGTTCGTTGCCTACGCCAACGGGGCAAACGACAACTTTAAAGGAGTGGCCACACTTTTAGGAAGCGGGACGAGCGACTACCAAAAGGCCCTTTGGTGGGCCACGGTAACGACTTTTGCCGGCTCCATGACGGCATTATTTTTGGCCACAAAGTTAGTGGAAACCTTCCAGGGAAGGGGCCTTATTCCCGAAAGCCTGACAGGATCGGGGCCCTTTGCCGCTGCCGTCATTCTGGGAACGGGCCTAACGCTATTTTTGGCAACCAAGATCGGGGCGCCCATCTCAACTACACACAGCCTAACAGGCGCTCTCATCGGAAGCGGCCTTATGGCTGTAGGTTCGGACTTTGGCTTTGTTGCTCTGTGGGACAAGTTTTTAATTCCGCTCCTTTTGAGCCCGTTGATAGCGGTGGGCTTGGCGGTTATCGTTTATCCCCTTTTCAGGCTCAGCGCTACCTTTATTGGTTTAACGAGAGAGACTTGCATCTGTGCAGGAGAGGAGCTCGTCCCCGTAGCCATTACACCGGGAGGACACTTCATGACTACCGGAACCAAGAGCGTGCAAGTTGTCGTGGATCAAGAAGCAAACTGTGCGGAGAGCTATACGGAAAAGATTTTCGGTGTCAATGCCCAAACAGCCCTCGGCTCTCTTCATTATTTAAGCGCAGGGGCTTTAAGCTTTGCCAGAGGCCTCAACGACACCCCAAAGATCGTGGCCCTATCCCTGACTGCAGGAACTCTCGACCTACGTTGGTGTGTGTATCTGGTTGCACTTTTCATGGCTCTAGGCGGCCTGTTTCATGCGCAGAGAGTGGCTGAAACGATGAGCAAGAGAATCACAGAAATGGACTTCGGCCAAGGTTTCGCCGCCAACCTGGTTGCCAGTTTTCTGGTCATCTTTGCCTCGAGGTGGGGTCTTCCCGTTTCAACCACCCATGTTTCCTGTGGGGCCTTATTTGGGATCGGCGCAGTCAACGGCAAAGCCCGATGGGGTGTCGTTCGAAGTATTGTCCTGGCCTGGGTGTTGACCCTCCCTGTCGCGGCACTGCTGTCGGGGGGGATATTCACGGTGTTGCAAGATCTCATCGGTAAAGGATGACCTAAGCGGAAAGTGCAAAAGAAACTTATTAAAAACATGACCGCTTCTGTAAAGTCACATCTTCAAACAATTAGGTTCGACCGCAATGAGCTTTCGGGGGCATTTGGGGATATCGGCACAGACATGCCCCTAATTGTCGGGATGATCCTCGCCTCCAGGCTGGATAGTGCAAGTGTCTTGATCATGTTTGGCGCGATGCAGATCCTCACCGGTTTCACCTATAGGATTCCCATGCCCGTCCAGCCACTGAAGGCTATGGCGGCAATTGTGATTGCACAGAATTTGACTGGAAAAATTCTTTACGGAGGTGGGTTAGCTATAGGAATAACAATGCTCTTGTTAACAGTGACGGGATTAATTGATTGGCTAGGCCGAGTGATTCCCAAAAGCGTTATTCGAGGAATCCAGTTTGGATTGGGACTCAAACTCGCATCAATTGCACTCAAGAATTACGTGGGGGCGGATAGCATCCCTGGTTACTGGCTGGCAGCAATTGGCTTCGTGATAACTATCCTACTGATAGGTAACCGGAGGTATCCCCCAGCCATATTTGTCATAATTTTAGGCATCGTTTATGCTTTTTTCTTTAAATTAGACGCAGCCACGATAGTTCAAAGCGTAGGATTTAGCCTGCCTAATATTTATATGCCCACCTTACCGGATGTTTTTGCAGGGTTTCTAATTCTGGCGCTACCACAAATTCCACTCTCTCTTGGCAACTCGATATTTGCGACAAGGCAGATGACCCAAGACTTGTTTCCAGATCGATTAATTACTGTGCGTAAAATAAGTCTCACCTATTCGTTGATTAATATTATCAACCCTTTCCTAAGCGGCATTCCTACCTGTCATGGCTCGGGTGGAATAGCGGGACATTATGCCTTCGGGGCGCGGACGGGGGGATCTGTAGTGATTTACGGTTTGATTTACCTGGTTTTAGGATTCTTTTTCAGCGGAGGCTTTGAAAAAGTTATTCAAGTTTTTCCTTTGCCTATTTTGGGGGTAATTCTTCTCTTCGAAGGTTTAACATTGATGCTTTTATTACGGGATGTTTCCGAGTCCAAGCAGGATTTCTCCATTGCTATATTGGTAGGACTGATGGCCAGCGGCCTGCCGTATGGTTTTGTTATTGGACTAATTGTCGGGACACTGTTGGCTTACCTGCCGCGAACGCGACTCGCCGGATTAGCAAAGTGAAGGAATCGTGGCGACGGACTTTGCACCTTCGCCTAATACGGGCATTGCAGATCACTTGGTTCGCCGAAACGCTTCGCACTTCGCAAGGCCTGAAAACGCTATGCGAAACCTTAGAGTGAACCTATAAGTTCTGGAGGATGACAATGTCACCCACGATCAGAGAGATCCCAACGGCGATCCGTCACATGATGATCGGAGACGACCCTTTCGATCACCAGCTCATCGAAAACTGCCATCCCTCGAATTGGATCAATCCAACGGCCTCCGGCAAGTATAACCTGGTTGTTGTCGGAGCCGGCACGGCCGGATTAGTCAGCGCTGCCGGCGCTGTCGGGCTAGGGGCCAAGGTAGCCCTCATCGAAAGGACCCTGCTAGGCGGCGACTGCCTGAACGTGGGCTGTGTCCCTTCCAAGGGGATGATCCGGGCCTCTCGAGCCGCCTTTGACGTCCTGGATGGGAGTACGTTTGGAGTTCACCTCAACTCCGCGCCTGGAATTAACTTTTCGGAAGCGATGGAGCGCATGCGCCGGCTCAGAGCCAACATCAGCAAAAATGACTCCGTCCACCGGTTCAAGAATCTGGGGGTTGACATCTATCTTGGAAATGCAAAGTTTGTTGGTCCTTCCACCCTAGAGGTCGATGCTGCCTCCCTGGAATTTGACCGTGCTGTGATCGCTACTGGGGCAGCCCCCGCGAAGTCATCCATCCCTGGTCTGGAGGAAGCCGGCTTCTACACCAATGAGACCATCTTTACCCTGACCGAACTTCCGCGCCGGATGGTAGTTGTCGGGGCAGGTCCCATCGGTTGTGAGCTGGCCCAATCGTTCCAACGGTTTGGAAGCCAGGTCACCTTGCTAACGCACGGCACACGGATCCTACCCCAGGAGGACGGCGACGCCGCCGCAGCCATTTGCAGGCAGATGGAGCGTGAGCGGATGCGAATCCTCTATAGTGCCGTGCCTTTACAGGTGAAGAAGAGAGGGTCAGAAAAAATCCTGTTGCTCTCGCGCGATGGACGGGAAGAAGAGCTGGTCTGTGATGCCATCCTCGTCGGGATCGGCCGCAAGCCCAACGTAGAGGGGCTGGGACTGGAGGCAGCCGGCGTAAAGTTTTCTCCCAACGGCGTAGCGGTAGATAACCGGCTGCGGACGACGAATCCGCGCATCTACGCCGCAGGCGATATCTGCTCCCGCTTCAAGTTCACCCATGCCGCCGACGCAATGGCACGCATCGTTCTCGCAAACGCGCTATTCTTCGGGCGCCGTAAAGCAAGTGCCTTGACCATACCTTGGTGTACCTACACCGATCCGGAAGTCGCTCATGTAGGGTACTACGAAGCCGAGGCGCGCACGGCAGGTATCGAGGTGGCTACCCTCACGGAGAAACTCAGCCACAATGACCGCGCCATCTTAGATGGTGAGGGTGAGGGATTCGCCCGGATCCATTACAACAGGAAGGATGGTAAAATCCTCGGTGGAACCATCGTAGCCCGCCATGCAGGAGAAATGATCGGCGAGCTGACCCTGGCCATAACGACAGGGCAAAAGGTAAGCGTTCTCGCATCCACCATTCACCCCTATCCTACTCAGGCTGAAGTACTGAAAAGGATCGGCGACGACTATATGCGGCAGAGACTCACACCAACTTTAAAGAAGATATTCGAGAGGTGGTTTGCCTGGAAAAGGTAGGGAAATGACGGCAACCAGAAGAAAAATACTAATCTTTTCGGGACTCCTAGTGCTTATCGGGTTAGCCTACTGGCAGCGGAGCCACTTACGGATAGAACTCCTGGTGGAACAGATCAGGGCCCTGGGTCCATGGGGACCGGCGGCCTATATTATTCTCTACCTCATCGCCCCACCCCTTTTCATCCCTGGTTCCGTCATCACCCTTGCGGGAGGAGCTCTCTTTGGACCACTCTGGGGAACCCTCTACACCATCTTCGGAGCAACCGGTGGCGCCTCTCTGGCCTTCCTCATCGGACGCTACCTGGCCGGAGATTGGGTCGAGAACAAAGCCAAGGGAATATTGAAACGTCTAAAGGACGGTGTGGAAAAGGAGGGGTGGCGTTTTGTTGCCTTCACCCGATTAGTCCCGCTTTTCCCATTCAATGTTTTGAACTACGCCTTCGGTCTAACTAAGATCAGGTTCTTTCACTTCGTGGCTGCCTCCTTCTTCTGCATGCTCCCCGGGGCCGCGGCTTACACATTTATCGGCTATGCAGGACGTGAGGCAGCTCTGGGAGGAAAAGGATTGGTATTCAAAATAGCTGCCGCATGTGGGCTTGTTCTATTCGTATTCATGCTTCCCAGACTTATCAAGGCCGTAAAAGGAGATAGCAAATAGGCTTCCTCGAATGCTGCGTATCTCGGTTATTATTCCAGCGCTGAACGAAGAGAGCATAATTGCCTCGACACTAGAGGCCCTCAGGCCGCTAGCACCGACGGAGGTTATTGTGGTTGATGGCGGAAGCACGGATCACACCAGGGAAATAGTTGCGCGTACAGACGCCACGTTAGCCTCTTCCGCACGCGGGCGAGCAGAGCAGATGAATCACGGAGCTAGGCTGGCTCGCGGCGATGTCTTCCTTTTCCTCCACGCAGATACCCACCCCCCCCCCTCCGCCATAAGTGAAATCCGGTGTGCCCTGGAGGACCCTCGATGTGTAGGAGGAAGATTTGATGTGAGGCTCGAGGGTAATCATAGGATCTATGGGCTGATTGGCGCCCTGATCAATCTCCGCTCCCGCTTGACTAAGGTAGCCACGGGAGATCAAGCAATTTTTGTCCGCCGAGAAGTATACGAAGAAATCGGAGGGTTTCCGAACCTCCCCTTAATCGAGGATATCGCCTTTTCCCGTTACCTAAAGAAAAAAGGGAAGGTGGCCTGTCTCAAGAGTCGGGTTACGACATCCACACGTCGATGGGAAAGGGAGGGGATATGGCAGACTGTTCTAAGAATGTGGGCGCTCAGGCTTCTCTACTTGGCAGGTGTATCTCCATTCCGCCTTAAGCGCTTCTACGGCGATGCCCGCTAAAGAGCTAAGGCAAGCCCCTTAACGCCTGCAAGACCTGTTCATTGCTTGCCCTCTTTCTGTAGTCCACCTCGACAAATTTCCAACGCACCACTCCCCCCTTGTCGATCACATAGGTTGCGGGGTGGGGCCATCCAGGACCGTCAGGATTCAGAATCCCATAACGGTCGATCACCTTGTGTTTTTTGTCCTCGAGCAGAGGAAAATCAAAATCTCCCGGATATTCTTTTCTCAGATCCAAAACAAACTTTTTCGATTGCTCATGGGAATCGATACTAACGGCCAGTATCCGAACCCTTTCTTTCAATTTCTTTGTCAAGAGACTTTTCAGCTTCCCGAGCTGCTCTCCGCACCACGGTCACCAATGGCCACGGTAAAAAACAAGGACCACATTCATTTTGCCGCGAAAATCGGAAAGCGAAATTGCCCTCCCGTCCATATTTTCTAAGGTAAAATCCGGCGCCCTGTCCCCGACCTTAACTCTCTCCAAATCTGTGAGTCTTAAACCGGCCTTATCTTTGGGTCCTAACTGGGCGTATACTGAAGATATTAAAAGGAATATCAGTAATACCAAAGTATTGAAGGTGTGTTGAACCATCGTTCCCCCTCTCTAATCCTAACAACCACGGTTGCTGATCCTCGGTTCCCCCAACCCTGAAAATTGACCAGCTTTTTCACGCTAAATTGCTTTACTTTTTCGCCCAATTCGAGTATAATTTCCAACTATAAAATCTAGCGTAAATTCAAGTCTTTACAAGGGATTTTAAATCCCCCAAAAACAACAGATGGCACAATCAAAACCTCCCTCCCAGTCCGAATATAAAGCAGATAAAATTAGGGTTCTCGAGGGGCTCGAGGCGGTAAGAAAAAGGCCCGCGATGTATATCGGAGATACCTCGGAGAGGGGCCTTCATCACCTGATCTATGAGATCGTGGACAACTCCATTGATGAATCTTTGGCCGGCCATTGCGATCAAATCCATGTCACTATTCATATAGACAATAGTGTGACAGTTGTCGATAACGGCCGAGGGATTCCTGTGGACATTCATCCCACAGAGAAAAAAACGGCCGCCGAAGTGGTCCTGACCAAACTGCATGCGGGGGGAAAGTTCGATAAGACCTCTTACAAGGTTTCGGGCGGACTTCATGGTGTTGGATTGTCAGTGGTCAACGCCTTAGCAGAGAACCTAGAGGTGGAAATCAAGCGAGACGGCAAAGTTTATCAGCAACGCTATAAACGCGGTGTCCCTCAGGGGGCGTTGAAGGAAGTCGGAATATCCAAAGAGAGGGGAACTCGCGTAACCTTTGGACCCGACCCGAAAATATTTGCGGCCATTGAATTCAGTTTTGACCTCATTTCCCAAAGACTTCGAGAGCTAGCCTTTCTCAATCGGGGAGTTAAGATCACCGTCGACGATGAAAGACACCAGAAAAAACACGAGTTCCTTTATAAAGGGGGCATTACCTCTTTTGTGGAGCACCTCAACCGCGCCAAATCCCCCATCCATTCCAAGGTCATCTACCTCCAGGGGGAAAGAGAAGGGACTGATACCGAGATCGCCCTACAGTGGAATGACGGCTACGCAGAGAATGTCTTCTCCTTTGCCAACAATATCAACACAATCGAAGGTGGCTCCCACCTCATCGGTTTTAAGTCTGCTCTCACCCGAACCATCAATAGCTACGCATTCGAGAAAGGCCTGCTAAAAAAAGACGAAGAGAACCTCCAAGGGGAGGATGTCCGTGAGGGTTTGACCGCTGTAATCAGCGTAAAGGTTCAAGAGCCCCAATTCGAAGGTCAGACCAAGACCCGCCTGGGAAACAGCGAGATCAAAGGTATCGTCGAGTCACTGATCAACGACAGGCTTGCCAGCCACCTTGCCGAGCATCCCGCAGATGCCAAAAAGATCGTGATGAAGGGGGTCGAGGCTGCTCGGGTCCGCGAGGCAACCCGCAAGGCCAAGGATCTGGCCCGACGAAAAGGAGCACTGGATTCAGGCTCCCTCCCTGGAAAATTGGCAGACTGTCAGGAGCGGGATCCCTCCTTAAGTGAGATCTACCTGGTGGAGGGGGATTCTGCCGGGGGATCAGCCAAACAGGGAAGGGATCGCCGAAATCAGGCCATACTACCCCTAAAGGGAAAGATCCTCAACGTGGAAAAGGCAAGAGTCGATAAGATGCTCTCCTCTCAGGAAATACGCTTAATCATCACTGCTTTAGGATCTGGGATCAAAGAGGAATACGATCAGGGGAAGCTCCGGTACCATACCATCATCATCATGACGGATGCGGATGTGGACGGCTCCCATATCCGAACCTTACTTCTCACCTTTTTTTACCGCCAGATGTTTGATCTGGTAGAAAAGGGCCATCTCTTTATCGCACAACCCCCCCTGTACAAGGTGAAGCGGGGCAAGCAGGAACGATACCTGAAAGATGAGAACAGCCTGGAGGACTATCTGATCGAGATAGGGACAGAGAATATCCGTGTCAGCTCAGCCAGTAACGGCAACAAACTCACGGGTCAACCCTTACAGGGGTTTATTAAAAAGGTGCTGCGCTGTGAGAAGCTCATGGAGGTAGTGACCCGCAAAAAGAAAGTTCGGACGATTATTGAGGCCCTATTACTCGATGAGGATTTTAGCGAGGAGACGCTCAAGCATCCCAAGATGCTCAAAAAGATCCAGACACAGCTCGCCTCCTATATCAATCTCTTGGCCCCCGATCAGGCCCCCCTCTCTTGCGTCCTCGAGGAAGATCCTGAGCATAACTGCTACAAGCTTGCCTGTACCACCAGGACCAACGGGACCGGGACCAAGACGATCATCGACCGCGATTTTCTCTTAAGCCCCGAGTATAGGGAGCTCAAAAGGCTCTTCTCCGATCTAATGGAATTGGGCCGTCCTCCATACCAGGTGGAGAACGGTGAGCGGCAGTCAAGACTCCGTTCTCTAAAAGAACTCATGCAATACATTGTCGAGGGAGGGAAAAAGGGTCAATACATCCAACGTTACAAGGGACTTGGTGAGATGAACCCGGGGCAACTCTGGGAGACCACGATGGATCCTGAAAAGCGAGTCCTCCTTCAGGTGCGTGTTGAAGATGTCGTTGAGGCAGACGAAATTTTTTCGACTTTGATGGGAGATGAAGTGGAGCCGCGGCGGAAGTTTATTGACGAATACGCCCTCACGGTTAAAAACCTGGATATTTAACTTTTTGACGGCCAGTACGCTTAGAGACCAGGAGGCTATTCCGCTTCCTGGCTTTCCAGATTCCTAGCAGTAACCTAATTATGGAAGCCAGCCTTAAGCAGCAAAAGGTGCCCGTCTATATTGAAGACGAGATGCGTCAGTCCTATATGGACTACGCGATGAGCGTCATCATTGGCAGGGCGCTGCCGGATGTACGCGATGGCCTAAAGCCGGTGCATCGGCGAGTTCTCTATGCCATGTACGATATGGGAAATAGCTGGAACAACCCCTACAAAAAATCCGCCCGCCTGGTTGGCGACGTGATCGGAAAGTACCATCCTCATGGCGACGTGGCAGTCTATGACACTATCGTGCGCATGGCCCAGGATTTTTCCATGCGTTACCTTTTGGTGGATGGACAGGGGAACTTCGGCTCGGTAGATGGGGATCCTCCGGCCGCCATGAGATACACGGAGATCCGGATGGCGCAAATGGCCGGGGAGATCTTGGCCGATATCGAGAAAGATACCGTCAATTTTGTTCCCAACTACGATGACTCCATAAGTGAACCTACCGTCCTTCCTTCCCGCATTCCTACCCTCTTAATCAATGGTGGCTCGGGAATCGCGGTGGGGATGGCTACCAATATCCCGCCGCACAACCTAGGAGAAGTCGTGGACGGTTTGGTGGCCATGGTGGAAAAGCCGGATATCAGCATCGATGAACTCATGAACTACATTCCGGGCCCCGACTTTCCCACGGGGGCTTACATCCACGGCCGGGAGACCATCCGCCAAGCGTACAGGACAGGCCGAGGATCCATCCAGATGCGAGCAAGGTTCTCAACCGAGACGGTAAAGCGGACAGGCAGAGAGCAAATCATTATCCATGAGATTCCCTTCTTGGTGAACAAGGCCCGTCTCATCGAGCAGATCGCGGGGCTAGCACAGGAGAAGAAGGTCGATGGCATTGCAGACTTGCGCGACGAATCTGACCGGGAAGGGATGCGAGTTGTGATCGAACTCAAGCGCGACGCCGTGCCAGACGTGCTCATCAATCAGCTTTACAAGCATACATCCTTACAGGAGTCCTTTGGGGTCAATATGCTGGCCATCGATGACGGCCGACCCAGGCTCCTCAATCTGAAAGATGCCTTGAAGGCCTTCCTGGATCACCGCAGTGAAGTGGTGACTCGCAGAACCGCGTATGACCTGCGCAAGGCGGAGGAACGTCTGCACATCCTGGAAGGGTTAAAGATTGCGTTGGACCACTTAGATCAGGTCATCACGCTCATTCGGCAATCCACTGATCCCAAGACCGCCAAGGAAGGTCTTATGGCCAGCTTTGGTTTGTCGGACGTTCAGGCTCAGGCAATCCTGGAGATGCGGCTGCAGAGGTTGACGGGGTTGGAAAGAGAAAAGATTGTCAAAGAGCACCAGGAAACCACGGAGAACATCAACCAACTACGGGCGATTCTGGCAGACGAGAGAGAAATCTTTCGAATTATTGTCGAGGAGATCAAGGATATCAAGGAACGGTACGGAGACCCGCGGCGAACCGAGATTGTGGATCAATCAGAGGAGATCTCGGTGGAGGACCTCATCGTCGATGAAGACATGGTGGTCACCGTATCCCACGAAGGCTATATCAAGCGTAACCCGGTTACGCTTTATCGGGCGCAACACCGGGGTGGAAAAGGGAAAGTTGGGGCGACGACGAGGGACGAGGATTTTGTCGAATATCTCTTCGTTGCCTCCACCCATGCCTACATTCTCTTCTTTACCACCATTGGGAAAATCTACTGGATAAAGGTCCATGAACTCCCCCAGGCCGGAAGGGCCGCTAGGGGGAGACCTATCGTTAACCTCCTCCACCTAGGAGAAGGAGAGAAGGTTTCGGCCTTTCTCCCGGTCCGTGAATTCCAGGAAGGACACTTTGTTCTCTTTGCAACCAAAGGTGGATTAGTCAAAAAAACCGAGCTCATGGCTCATTCCAATCCACGGTCCACAGGGACTCGCGCGATCGCCCTGGAGCCAAAAGACGAGGTCATCGGTGTCCGCCTCACCGACGGACAACAGGCGGTCCTCCTCTCAACCCTATCGGGCCAGTCCATTCGCTTCAAAGAAGAGCAGGTCCGTGCCACCGGTAGGGGAACCTATGGAGTTATCGGGGTCAACTTGGACAAAGGCGATCAGGTGGTGAGCATGGAGATCCTGAACCAACAGGCCAGCATCTTAACCGTGGCGGAGAACGGTTACGGTAAGCGCACCGGCATTGACGAGTACCGTCCCCAATCGCGCGGGGGTAAAGGGATCATCACGATGAAGACCACTAAAAAGACCGGGCACGTGATCGGGGTTCAGCAAGTAACCGATGATGACCAGCTCATGCTGGTAACAAATCGAGGCAAGATTATTCGCCTTAGGCTTAAAGACATCAGGACGATCGGGCGGAACACCCAGGGGGTCCGTCTTATCGAGATGGAAGAGGGCGAGCGGGTCGTCTCGCTCGCAAGGGTGGCGGAGAAGGAAGATGAGGACAAACTTCCGCAGGCTCAATGAAAAATGCAGATTGTAAAATTTAAATTTTAAATTTTACATTTTGCCTTCAATAGTGGCCATGGGCCAAGCAATAGGGATTATTGGCGCTGGAGGCTGGGGGACGGCCCTGAGTAAGCTGCTGTGTGAGAAAGGAGAAGATGTCAGCCTCTGGTGTCATGGAGAAGATACCTACCGCAATATTCGGGAGAATAGGGAAAATCGATCTTACCTCCCTGGCGTTACCCTTCCACGCGCTCTTAAGCTCAGCCGCTCCCTAGAAGAAACGGTCTCTGGGAAGAGTATTCTTCTCTGCGTAGTTCCGTCCCATGCGGTGCGCAAGGTGATGCAGGGTACAGTATCCCATGTAGCGCCACACGCAACCTTGGTTTGCGGGACCAAGGGGATAGAGGAGGGGACCCTCATGACCATGGGCGAGGTTATGGTCGATATCTTTGGCTTGTCCAAGAAGGAGAGGCTTGTCTTCCTTTCCGGTCCGACCTTTGCCCTTGAAGTAGCTCGCGGCCTACCTACGGCCATCACGCTGGCCAGCTTTAATGATGATGTGGCCAGGGATATTCGAGAAACACTGAGCACCCAGAGCCTTAGGATCTATACATCACGTGATGTTGTTGGAGTACAGATGGGTGGGGTAGTCAAAAACGTGATCGCCATTTCCGCAGGTATCAGCGATGGGTTGTCCCTCGGTTATAATGCGCGCGCCGCTCTGATTACCCGTGGATTGGCTGAGATGACCCGATTAGCAATCAAGATGGGATCGGACCCCCGCACTCTTTCGGGACTTCCCGGACTGGGAGACCTGATACTGACATGTACGGGAGACCTGAGTCGAAATCGCTGGGTGGGCCTGGAGATCGCCAAGGGTCGCAAGCTTGGCGACATTCTATCTGGCATGAGCATGGTTGCCGAGGGGGTACGCAATACCAGGTCGCTCCGCCTCCTGGCCCAACGGCTCGGAGTTGAGATGCCCATTGTGGAACAGATGTCCCTGGTCCTTTACGAAAACAAGAAGCCCATGGAGGCCGTGCGCGACCTAATGCAGCGTACGCTCAAGCCTGAGGTACCTTGAAACAGAGATGTGCTGCTCGAAGGCCCGCAGAGGGCAAAATTGACAACGGGGAAGGTCTATGATTCAAATAAAGAACTATGGTTCTGTGCAGATTGAAAGATTGGTATGAAGCGGACCTATCAACCGAGTAACATAAGGCGAAAGAGGACCCACGGATTCCTTGAAAGAATGGATTCCCCTGGGGGCCGCAAAGTCCTAAAACGGAGAAGGGCGAAAGGGCGTAAAAAACTGACTGTTGTGGTGCCTCCGAAGCAGGCCCGCTCATAGAACGGAGCGGACAGTTGTCGATGAGCCGGGAAAGGTTCCCGAAAAGGACCCACCTTACCAGACGCTCTGATTTCCTCAGCCTCTCACGCGGAGGGAAGACGGTCTACACCCCTCACTTCATCGTCATAAGCAAGGCAAACGATAGGCGAGTTGATAGACTCGGCATCACGGTCAGCGCGAAGGTGGGAAAGGCAGTGGTCCGCAATCGGGTCAAGAGACTCTTAAGGGAGTTTTACCGCAGGCAGCAGAACCCTCTCTCCCCCCATCGGGACTTCCTGATCATTGCGAGAAAGAGGGCTGGAGACCTATCCACCCATGAGATAGCCCGGGAACTGGGAAAGGCCTTCGCCGCCCCACGGAGATAAAACAGGTATGGTCAAACTGGTAAAGAGAGTCATTATTCTTTTGCTTATTGGGTACCGCCATTATTTGTCTCCGCTGCTGCCCCCCACCTGCCGCTTCTTCCCCAGCTGTTCCGGCTATACCCTTGAGGCCGTTCAACGACACGGGGGCATGAAGGGTCTCTGGCTTGGCCTGCGCCGGCTCCTGCACTGCCATCCCTTTCACCGAGGTGGCTACAACCCTGTCCCATAAAATTTCTCATGGAAAAAAACGCCCTCATAGCCATCGTTCTCTCCGTCTTGATTATCATCCTCTATCAATCATGGGTGAGTCGCTATTACGAACCTCCTCCCTCACCGATACAAGGGGAAGAAGAACCAAAAGAGGTCGCTCGCTTCCCAAAACCCTTGCGCAAGCTCCCTGAGCCCAAAGTGAAAATCAGCCCCACAGGTGCACAGCGGACAGCTAGGGACATCAAGGTCGAGACCGATCGGTACACGGCCATACTTACCAATCGCGGGGCGCGCCTGAAGAGTTTGCTCCTGAAGCAATACCGCGTCTCAGTCGAGGAGCAGAGCCCTCCCGTAGAGATGATCTCCTCTACACCGGGAGTCCCCTATCCACTGGGGATCCAGGTCCATGACCCAGTGCCTTTTAACGATGAGGAGATGGTTTACGATATCAAGAGTTATAGCCTGAGGCTCGCCGGTAATGCCAAAGGGACTCTCACCTTCCAAGGCCAGACCCCACAGGGGACAAGCTTGATCAAGAAGTTTACCTTTACCGGCTCCAGTTATGTGATCGAGCTAGAGGTCTCTATTGGAGGCGCGGACGGCTCTACACCTCCAAGCCTGCTTCTGAGCACCGGTGGAAAGAACAAAAACCTCACCCGGGATGCCATATTCGAAGGGCTACTGGCCCTCGCGGATGGAAAGCTGATTCGCGAAGATGGAGAAGCGCTTAGCGAGGGGAAATATTTGAACGGCCAGATCTCCTGGGCCGGCTTTGGTTATACTTATTTTCTCTTTGCCTTGCTTCCCGAGGATGAGGGAAATCAGACACTCAGGGTAACCTCGACCGGACCCGGACTTCTGATGGACCTCGGAGGACAAACCGGAACGGGTGCGGGCGGAAAGACTCGCTACACCCTCTTCATAGGCCCCAAGGACTCCGATCATTTAAAGACTGTGGGAAGGGGATTGGAACGGTCCATTGATCTCGGCTGGTGGCTGTTTGCCATTGTCTCTGCTCCCGTACTCCAGATGCTGCGCTTCTCCCACCGCTATACGGGCAGCTACGGCCTCGACATTATCCTCCTCACCATCCTTATCAAGCTCCTCCTGGCCCCCCTGACACAAAAGAGCTTTGTCTCGATGAAGGCGATGCAAAAGCTGCAACCACAGATGCAGCGTATCAGGGAGAAATTCAAGGACGAAAAGGAGAAGATGAACAAAGAGATCATGGAGCTCTACAAGCGCAATAAGGTAAACCCCTTGGGTGGCTGTCTCCCGATGCTGCTCCAGATGCCGGTCTTTATCGGTCTCTACAATGCGCTGCGCACCCCCATTGAGCTGCGGCACGCCAATTTTCTGTGGATCAAAGACCTCTCACGTCCGGACTGGGAGTCCCTGCCCATAACCCTGATGGATTGGAATGTAGGGATTCCGATCCTGGTCCTTTTTATGGGCGCCAGCATGTTCGTGCAGCAATGGATGACCCCCACTGCCGGAGACCCCAATCAGAAGCGGATGATGTACATGATGCCGGTAGTTTTTACGGTAATGTTCGTGAATTTCCCTTCCGGGTTAACCATCTACTGGCTGGTGAATAATGTCCTAACCATAGCGCAGCAGTACCTGATTAACCGTATGACCAAATAGAACCGACTCTGCTGGAGGTAGTTTATTCATGGATCACGTGGAAGCAGAAGGTGAAACCATTGACGCAGCTATAGAGAACGCCCTGAATACTCTAGGAGTAGAGCGCGAGCGAGTGACGGTCGAAATTCTCACCGACGGGAAAAAGGGAATTTTCGGAATCGGAGCACGCAAGGCCAAAGTACGAGTCTCGCTGCGAAGGGCCTTGATCCTAGACATGGAAGCCCGGGAAGAAAAACAGCCTCCTGCAGACAGAACAACGGAGAAAAGTGTATCCGCAGTGGGGGAAAGGGGAAAGGAAATATTGGCCGAGATCCTTAGGCTGATGGGAATGCAAGCATCGATCGAGATTAAATCTGGAGAGACCGAGGAAGAGATAGTTCTCAACATCCGTGGAGAGAACGGCGGCCTTCTGATCGGACGCAGGGGACAGACCTTGGAAGCGTTGCAGTACATCCTCACTCGCGCGGTGGGGGAAAGGCCTGGGACGGAAGGCCCGCAACTCATCGTGGACACCGAAAATTACCATGACCGCAGGAAAAAGACACTGGAGGACATGGCCCTGCGGCTGGGGGAAGAGGCCAAGAGGAAAAGGAAGTCTGTCGGCATAGACTCCCTTAGCGCACGCGACCGCCGCATCATTCACCTAGCCCTGGAAGATGACCCCTGGCTTACTACTAAAAGTCTGGGCAAAGGGGCCTATCGCCGTCTTCTCATCATCCCTGAAGGGGACAGGAAGAAAAAGGAGCAATAACCGGCACGCTCCAAGGTAACACCTTTGGAGGTGTATGATCTTATAATCCGAGCAGTCAGCAAGAATTGGCTTCTTCAGAATTGAGTGGCTTGAGATTTGGAGCTAGGATAGAAACGATCCGTTTCACAGAATAAAAAAAAGGGGGAAGACCCGACCTGTCTTCCCCCTTTTTTATTATCTGTCCTAAGTAAAAACTACCAGCGGTCGCGTCTGCCGCCCCCGCCCCCGCCACCTTTACCTCTATCTCTATCTCTGCCGCCTCCACCAGACCTCGATTCCTGTGGCCGTGCCTCATTGACGGTGAGCTCGCGCCCCTCAAGCTGTGTGCCGTTGAGGGCGTCAATAGCCTTTTTGGCCTCTTCGTCACTGCTCATCTCCACAAAACCGAAGCCCCGTGACCGACCGGTAAATTTGTCCGAGATCACCCGGGCTGACTCAACGGTCCCGTGCTCCTTAAAAATCTCCTCAAGCTGGCCATCAGTTACCGCAAAAGGAAGCCCGCCAACGTAGAGCTTATTTCCCATATTCTCCTCCTTATGGAGATTGTTAATGTCTTCAACCCTGTAATACTGACTACTAATAGGAGCAGAACATGGAGACTGGATAACTGGAACCAAGCTCTGGTCGGTTGTTCCTTTAGGGTCTCGTTATCAAGGTAAGACTTAATAGGCCTTCAACTCTCTTAACCATCCATCCCCAGGAGGCCTTATACCGAAGACAAGCCAAATCTACGCCTTTTTCATAGATTGTCAAACTGCGGGGATCCAAGCCTCGAAGCCTAATCCAATGACCTCAATTGCTGCCCATTCATTTACGGCTTGATGAACCCCATGGCCGAATCCATCTAAACCGGTCACGTAAAAGGCCTTATCAGTCATCTCATTTCGAGCCCGTGCGATTAAGCGCCACAGGTGTGATCGGATGGGCTAGGGGGGCGGATGTTTGACAAAATTAAGTAAAAAAGTTAATAATGACCGGTTGGTCGGTCATTATTAAATAGATACGTAAATGCCTATAATTGTTGATAAAAATAAAAAACGCAGAGAGATTCTCCAGGCAGCTATGCAGGTCTTTGCTAGAGAGGGCTACCACCGAGCAAAGATCGAGGCAGTCGCAGAGGAAGCCGGTATAGGCAAAGGAACCGTTTACGAATACTTCAGGAGTAAGACCGATCTCTTCCTGGCACTACACGAGCATATGTTGTCCGAGTTGAAGAACTTTTACATGAAAGAGCTAGCCGAGATTCGCGAGCCCTCTCTTATGCTAGAGCGGTTCATCGCGGCGGCTTTTCAGACCTTTCGCCTATGGGAGCCATTTTTTCTGGTGTTTTTCGATTTCTGGGCCGAAGGTGGCCGGGGGGAACAGCAAACCCTTCTCCAGACGCGCCTCAGGGATGCATATGCGGCCTCGCGGTCCGATGTGGCGGCTATCATCACCGCAGGGGTTAAGGACGGGGCTTTTCGGTGCGAATACCCGTTATTAGCTGCCTCCAGCATCCTGGCCTCCTTAGACGGACTTGTCCTTCAGTGGCTCTGCGACCGCGAGGCTTTCGACCTAGACTCGATGCGTGAAATGTTTTCCCAAACAATCTTACGGAGCCTCCGTCCATGACGAGACGCAACCTCTCCTTTCTTATCATCCTGGCGCTGGCGCTCCTGACGGCAGGTGGTGTTTATCTGATCCAGGCGATAGATGAACCACGCCAGCCCAAGCCGGAACCAATCCCCGTGCCAGTGGAAGTAGCCAATATTGCTCCACGAGACTTCACTTACCGCATAGAGTCATTGGGGACCATCCAGGCCATCCGAGAGGCAGCAGTCGGTGTCGAAGTCTCGGGCCCCATCACGCTGATCCCTCCAGAGGTCGCCCTAGGTGCTACCGTAGAGCAAGGGACGTTGCTAGCTGAAATTGATCCTACCCCTTTTCGAATCGAGCTGAGCCGTCGAGAAGCCCTTGTGGCCCGCGCCCGGGCAGAGGTCCGGGGGCGGGAGGTTGATCTGGCTCGACAAAAAGCACTCATCCCCCTTAGTCGGATGAAGCTTCGTCTTGCCCGTGCCGAGCATAAACGACTGGAGGATCTGCTTGAGAGAGAATTGATCGCCCGGCAAGATTTAGAGCGTACCGAAATGGTCGTCCGTGGCATTCAGGAGGAGCTGGAGCGAACCGAAAGTGGGCTGCGGGAAGCGGAGGTGCAGCACGCGGTCACGAAAGCTGACCTGGCAAGAGCCCTGGCTGAGAAGGAGCGGGCGCGGGAGGATCTGGCGGACACCCAGGTGCGAGCACCCTTCGCAGGAGTCGTTGCCGAAAAACAGATTACTCTAGGAGAGCAGGTCGCCCCCGGCAAGGTCCTTTTTCGTCTAGTGGACCTTACCGTCGTGAAGCTCCTAGTACGGATTCCTCCAGATGACATCGATTTTCTGCGTACCGGCATTATAGCGGACGTGAGCGTTAGCGGCTTACCCGGGAAGTTTCAAGGTCGGGTCGAACACATCGGACCCAGCGCAGACAGCGAAACACGGACTTTTCCTGTAGAGGTGCTGGTTGAAAACAAGGCCTCAAATCGACTCCTTCCCGGAATGTTTGCCCGAGCCAAAATTCCGGTGCGCACCTATCCACAAGCCATCCTGATTCCGCGCACAAGTGTTCTCAGGGACCATGGAGAACCGGTAGTTTTTATTGCCGACATGAAGCGCGGGACTGCACACCGCCGCCCCGTAATCATCTCTAGGACCTTTGGATCTCGCCACCTCATCCATGAGGGACTCCAAGGCGGGGATCTTCTGATCATTACCGGACAACGACTGCTCCTGGAGGGCGCCGCGATTCGTGTGACGGGGAATCTAGAGCTTAAGCCATGAAAACCCTGATAGAGTTCTCCGTCCACAATCGGGTCTTGGTAAACCTGCTCACCCTATTCGTCCTAGGGGCAGGGATAGTGACCTATCTCCGGATGCACCGGGAGATGTTTCCAGAGTTTTCCCGCCAGGCGGTCAAGGTTATGACCGAGTATCAAGGGGCGTCCCCAGTGGAGGTGGAGAAGCTCATCACGGCAAAAATCGAGGAGGAGGTAGCGGATATCGACGACTTGGATGAGCTCTTGTCAGTGTCACAGGAAGGTCAGTCAGAGATCCTACTGAAGTTCCAACCCGATACCGATATGAGTCGAGCCCTGAGTGACGTTCGGGCGGCCCTGGACAATGTCACCGATCTCCCAGAAGAGGCCGAGGAACCTAAGGTGAGCGAAGTAAAGTCCACCTTCCCTGTGATCACTGTATCTTTGTCAGGGGACATCGACGAGGGAACGCTCCAGGAGATGGCCAAGGACCTCCGTGACGAGCTGCGTCGAGTCCGAGGAGTGGCCGCTGTCGGTATCCTAGGGATCCGGGAGCGGCAGATCTGGGTTGAGGTGAACCCCGAACGACTCGACCAGTACCTCCTGAGCCTGGATGACCTCAGGACGGCTATTGCCAGCCACAACCGGAACGTCCCTGGAGGAACCTTGAAGACTCCCCGAGGAGAGGTCCTCTTACGAACTTTAGGTGAGGCAGAAGGGGTCCGTGACGTGGAACGAATCATTCTCCGGGCCAAGAAGGACGGCCATCCCCTGACCATAGGAGAGGTCTCAACGGTACGGGAGACATTCAAGGATGCCACAACCATGGCACGCTTCAACGGACAACCAGCCATCAACCTGGTGGTCGCCAAGGAACGAAATGGAGATGCCATTGACATCGCCAGACGCATCCGACTCTTAGTGGAGAAAGTCAGGGGAAGGCTGCCGGAGACCGTAACCGTTGGGCTCTACAATGACTTTTCAGTCTTTATTCAAAACCGGCTGAATACATTGCGGTGGAGCGGAATGGTGGGGCTCGTCATTATCTTAACGACCCTATGGGCCTTCGTACGGGCCCGAATTGCCTTTCTGACCGCACTTGGAATTCCATTCGCCATGATGGGTGGGATTATCCTCATGTCGGCGTATGGGATCAGCCTGAATATGGTTTCGCTCTTTGGCCTGATCCTGGTCTTAGGCCTCTTGGTTGACGATGCCGTTATTGTGACCGAAAACGTCTATCGCTACGTTGAAAATGGATTGGACTCCCGGCAAGCAGCCATCAGGGGGACCACAGAAGTGGCCTGGCCGGTAGTGGCAACGGTAATTACCACGGTATCCGCATTTGTCCCGCTATTGATGATCCCAGGCACCATGGGAGTCTTTCTCTCAGTCATCCCTGTGGTGGTCTCCTTTACCCTGCTCGCGTCGCTCCTGGAGGTCCTTCTGATCCTCCCATCTCACCTGGCAGACATTATCACCCCAGCATACGCTCAACAGGTCCGCCATCGGGAGCTTCCCTGGTTGTTATGGTCCCGCAACACTTACAGGAGTCTACTGGCCATGGCGCTGAGATGGCGTTATGTGTCGGTTGGCTGCCTGGTCTCCCTAACCATGGTGCTAGGGGCTGCGGCCCTCTACCGAATTCCCTTTGTCTTGTTTCGGGAGTTCGAGTCTTCCCAGTTCATGGTCAACTTTGAAACCTCTCCTGGATCTAAGATCGAGGATACGCTCGAGATCGCCAAGAAGGCCGAGCAGGTGGGGCTAAATTTACCCGCCGGGGAACTCAAGTCACTGGCGACCAACGTAGGGATTAGCTTCCTGGACGTTCACCGGGCAGAACGCGGTCCCAACCTGGCGCAGCTGATGGTGGAGCTCGATGAGGACCGGCGGCAAAGCGTGGACGACGTGATCGCGGAACTAAGAGCCGGCATGGAGCAAATCCCAGGTATCACCAAGATCCAGTTCCTAAAGATCCAGGCCGGCCCTGGGGGGCCGGCCATCGAGGCGCGAGTCGTGGGGGACAAGATTCAAGTCCTGCGCAAACTGGCAAATGAAATGAAAGGGTTCCTGCAAGGGATTTCCGGCGTACGAGACATTCGGGATGACTTTACAGAGGGAAAGGAGGAACTACAGATCACCCTGCGATCCGAGGCGCGAGCCCTGGGACTGGACCTGGGTCAGATTGCGCGCCAGGTCCAGCAGGGATTCCTGGGGGTAGAGGCCTCAACCATCCAGCGGCGGGACGAGAATGTACCTATAATCATTCGCTTTCCTGAAGCGCTTCGAGGAAGCCTGGAGACCGTTGCCAGGATGAAGCTCACGCTGCCCTCGGGCCAACGCGTATTCCTCCGGGACGTAGCCCAGCTGGAAACCGCCGTTGGCACAAGCAAGATTCGGCGTGATGACCAGAAGCGCGCCATCACCGTCTTAGCCGATATCGATTCTCGCGAGGCGAATGTCTACAAGGTCACAGAACGTTTGAAGCGGAAGTTCAGCAATGTAGGCAGCCGCTTCCCCGGATACCGCGTCATTGTCAAGGGAGAACGCCAGGAGGTGGAAGAATCACTGGCATCCCTGCCACAGATCTCGGTGATCTCCCTTTTGTTGATCTATTTCATCCTAGGCTCACTCTTCAAATCCTTCGTCCAGCCTTTCATAGTCATAGCCGCTATCCCCTTTGCCGTTAATGGAGTGATTATCGGACACCTCATTATGGGAGACCCCCTGAGTTTTCTCTCCATGATGGGGCTGATTGCGCTCGCGGGGATAGTGGTCAACGATTCTCTGATCCTAGTGGATTTCATCAACCGGGCCCGCAAAGAAGGGGTGCCACGAGACGAGGCGATCCTGGTCTCTGGGGTAGCACGCCTCAGGCCAGTTCTGCTCACTACGATTACCACTGTGGGCGGCCTGATCCCCCTGGCCTTCTTCGCCACAGGACAAGCCAAGTTTCTATCTCCCATGGCCGTCGCCGTGGTCTGGGGTCTCTCCTTTGCCACCATTCTCACACTCATCCTTATCCCCTGCCTGTATGCCATGTTGGACGACCTCGCGGCTCTGCTCAGGCGTTTCTTCGGTATCCAGACAAGGCCTTTGCTCCCCACCACCTCCGAACCCTGATTGAGCCATCAGTTTTCTAAGCAGTGTTGATGCCTCTGCGCTCCGGTTCCGTGCACCCAGAAACCATTGTTGACACCTCTTTGGTCGCTCCATTATAGTGGGATAATGGTCTCGCGTAGAAAATCCCGTGAAATTCAAGTCGGCAGTGTCAGAATTGGAGGGGAGGCCCCGATAACAGTCCAATCCATGACCAAAACGGACACCCGTGACGTGGATTCTACCGTTCTTCAGATATGGGCTTTGGAGGCAGCGGGCTGTGACATTGTGAGAGTGGCAGTTCCAGTTCGCGAGGCGGCGGAACGACTCGGAGAGCTGAAAAAAAAGATCCGCATCCCTCTCATTGCCGATATTCACTTCAATTACAAACTTGCCCTCATGGCCTTGGAACAGGGTGTGGACGGCCTGCGCCTCAACCCAGGCAACATCGGTCCTCTCTGGTGCATCAAGGAGGTCGTCAAATTGGCATCTGAGCGTAGGATCCCCATTCGTATTGGGGTTAATGGGGGGTCCCTAGAGAAGGACCTCCTGCAGAAGTTTGATGGCCCAACAGCTGATGCCATGGTAGAGAGCGCCCTGCGCCATATCCGAATATTGGAGGACCTCGGTTACTGCGAAATCAAGATCTCCCTGAAATCATCAGACCCAAGTGTGATGATTGAGGCCTACCGGATGCTCGCTGACAGGGTTGATTACCCTTTTCACCTAGGCGTCACCGAGGCGGGAACTCCCACCATGGGCACTGTGAAGTCAGCGGTGGGAATCGGAACACTCTTAGCTGAAGGTATCGGCGACACTATCCGCGTCTCTCTCTCCGCTGATCCAGTCGAGGAGGTACGGGTGGGAATGGAAATCCTCAAATCGCTGGGTCTACGAAAGGAGGGACTCAACTTTGTCGCTTGCCCCTCCTGTGGTCGCGCAGACATCGACCTCGTGGGCCTGGCGAAAGAAGTGGAACAACGCATGCTGCCTTTCAGCAACAAGGATATCCACGTGGCCGTCATGGGTTGTGAGGTGAACGGCCCCGGGGAGGCCAGGGGCGCCGAGATCGGCGTTGCCGGAGGGAAGGGCATCGGTCTCATCTTCAAAAAAGGCGAAGTGATCCGCAAGGTACCAGAGACTCAAATCGTAGAGGCCCTGATGGAGGAGGTGGAAAAGTTGGTGGCAGAGAAAGAAGCGGCAAAAGCAGCAATTCTAGACGACTAATCACTTTATTCTCCATCTCGGTTCCATTTCACAAGAGAAGATCGTGCACTGGAGCACCACTTTCATCCCAACACTGAAAGAGGATCCCGCTGACGCTGAGATTATCAGTCACAAACTCCTAGTCCGCGCCGGAATGATCCGTCAGGTAAGCCGAGGGATCTACAACTACCTGCCGTTGGGTCTGAGGACCATCCGTAAGGTCGAAAGGATTGTCAGAGAAGAGATGGACCTGGCCGGCGCCCAGGAGCTATTGCTGCCCGTCACCACGCCTGCGGAACTGTGGCGGGAGAGCGGACGGTGGGAGGTTTACGGCAGAGAGCTCCTACGATTCAAGGATCGCCATGAGAGAGACTTCTGCCTCGCGCCCACGCATGAAGAGATCATTACGGACCTGGTCCGGCGGGTCATGCGCTCATACCGCGAGCTCCCGTTTAACCTGTACCAGATCCAGACTAAGTTCCGCGACGAGGTGCGCCCACGCTTTGGCCTGCTGCGGGGACGGGAATTTATCATGAAGGATGCCTATAGCTTCCACACGGACGTGGAGGACTGCCGTCGCGAATACGAGAATATGTTTGAGACGTACAGAAAGATCTTTACCCGCTGTGGCCTACGATTTCGCCCTGTAGAGGCAGACACAGGGACAATGGGGGGCACCCTCTCTCACGAATTCCAAGTTCTGGCTGACTCGGGAGAAGATGCGCTCGTTAGCTGCAATGGATGCGACTTTGCGGCCAACGTGCAAAAGGCAGAGGTCCGAAGTCAAAGGCTTACAGGTCGCAACCTGAAGGAGAGCCCGCCACCTTTAAAAAATGTCGCCACTCCAGGGAAGAAGAGCGTGTCTGAGGTGGCCGACTTTCTCGGGCTCACCCCGCAACGTTTTATTAAGACCCTGGTCTATAAGGTAGACGGGTCGGAGCTGGTCGCCGTTTTGCTGCGAGGGGATCATGAAATCAACGAGCTGAAACTCCAGAAGTTCTTGGGATGCCATGAGGCGAGACTAGCGGATGAGGCCGACGTGGAAACGGCAACCCATGTGGCACCGGGTTTTCTGGGCCCCATCGGACTTAAACTAAGGATGGTCGCAGACCAGGCAGTTCAAGGAATGCGAGACGCGGTCACGGGGGCAAACGAAGAAAATCACCACCTGGTAGATGTTGATCAGGAGCGAGATTTTACCGTTTCGGCCTTCGCCGATCTTAGAATGGCTACAGCAGGGGACCCTTGTCCCAGGTGTGAGCGTGGGATGCTGGAAGGTCACCGGGGGATTGAGGTGGGACAGATCTTTTACCTGGGAAAGAAATACAGTGAGACGATGGGTGCAACTTACCTCGACGCGGAGGGACGGGAGCAACATGTCGAGATGGGGTGCTACGGCATCGGTATCACTCGACTCTTTGCAGCAGCCGTGGAGCAAAATCACGATGAGAACGGTATCATCTTTCCTTTCTCTTTAGCTCCATTCCAAGTCCTCCTCCTTCCAATCAACTACGGAGAGAGACAGATTCGAGAGGCGACCGACGCCCTCTACGAGAAGCTTATCAAACTGGGCATTGAGGTCCTCCTCGATGATAGGGATGAGAGACCGGGAGTGAAATTCAAGGATGCGGATCTTATTGGAGTTCCCCTTCGGGTCATTGTGGGAGCGAAGGGATTACAGAAAGGGTGCGTGGAGGCGCGCAAGCGTTTAGGGGGAAAGTCCGAGGAAATCCCGCTTGCTGAAGCTCCGCAGATCATCCTGTCGATTGTTACAGAAGGCATGAAGAACTGAGGCATGGTTTCACGTCTGCAGCTTGTTCGTTCGCCAAGGTCGGTGCGAGACCGTTTGATCCTCGCTCTGGACCTAGACAACCTGGAGAGGGTGAAAAAACTGGTTAGGCTGCTCTCTGGAGAGATAGGAATGTTTAAAGTCGGGAAGCAGTTATTCCTCCACGCAGGACCTGTGGTAGTCAAACTCATCCAAGAGATGGGAGGCGAAGTATTCTTAGATCTCAAATTCCATGACATCCCTACCACTGTAGCCAAAGCAGCCATCGAGGCGACCCGTCTGGGAGTAAAGATGCTCAACGTCCACGCCTCGGGGAGTCTGGAGATGATGAGTCGAACCGTGAAAGAGGTGAACCGAGTCTGCCGCCAGGAAAAACTCAGGCGCCCTACGATGCTAGCGGTCACCGTCCTGACCAGCCTCGACAAAAACGACCTCTCAAAGGTCGGCGTCGGCGGAGAGGTTGTCGACCAGGTGGTTCGCCTAGCGCTTTTGAGCAGAAAGGCCGGGATTGATGGGGTTGTGGCCTCTCCCCACGAGGTGGCCCAGATTCGTGCGGCCTGTGGCAGGCGTTTCATCATTGTATCTCCAGGTATCCGGCCTCGAGGAAAAGCCAAAGACGACCAGAGTAGGGTCATGACCCCGGGAGAGGCTATCCGTGTGGGGGCAGACTACATCGTTGTGGGACGACCGATCGTTGAGGCAAAGGACCCTCTGCGCGGAGCGAGGGAGATCATCTCTGAGTTGGAGGAGAGCGCTTCACGTTGATCTTAAAAGAGAAAATGATAGAGTAGTGCCCTATGCCGATCGCGACCATTGAAGAGGCCATAGAGGATATACGCCAAGGCCGGATGGTCATCCTGCTGGATGACAAGAACCGAGAGAACGAGGGCGACCTCTGCATGGCAGCTGAGAAGGTGACCCCGGAGGCCATTAACTTTATGGCTCGTCACGGCCGCGGCCTGATCTGCCTGCCCATTACAGAAGAGAGGGTAAAACAACTGGAATTGCCCATGATGGTCTCAGACAACACCTCCCCCTTCGGCACAGCCTTTACCGTCAGTATCGATGCGGTCGAAAACGTTACCACAGGGATTTCCGCTGCAGACCGTGCCGAAACCATTATCATGGCAATCGCTGATGAGACTATGCCCCAGGACCTTGTTACCCCCGGCCATGTCTTTCCGCTCCAGGCAAAGCGAGGTGGGGTTCTAGTTCGTGCGGGCCAGACAGAAGGGTCGGTGGATCTGGCTCGATTGGCCGGACTCAAGCCCGCTGGGGTCATCTGCGAGGTGATGAAAGACGACGGCACTATGGCCCGGCTTCCCGACTTGGAGGAATTCGCCAAAGAACAGAGTCTCAAGCTTGTCACGATCGCGGACCTCATTCAGTATCGGCTAAGCTATGACTGCCTCGTCTATAGGGTCGCATCAGCACATCTCCCAACCCGTCTCGGAGGAGATTTCGAGGCGGTGGTATACAATACCCACGTTGACCAGAGCGAGCACCTCGTCTTGGTCAAAGGAAAGATCTCCCCTAATGAAGACACCCTGGTTCGGGTCCACTCCAAATATGTTCCAGGGGACGTCTTCGGATTTGAGTTCTTCGACACCGGCTCTGTCATAAAAAGCTCCATGGAGATGATATCCATGGAAGGCAAAGGGATTCTCGTCTATCTTCAAACCGAAGGAAAAGGAATGGGCCCCATCGACAGGAGACGGGAAAAAGGAAGAGATTTCAGGGAATATGGAATCGGAGCGCAGATTTTGAGAGACCTTGGTGTTCAGAAGATGCGCCTGATCACTACCAATCCAAGGAATCTCGTAGGTCTTTCGGGCTACGGCCTGGAGGTAACGGCCTGCGTCCCTTTTAAAACGCCCTTCAGTGAAAAAGGGGATGGAAGCGAAGCAAAGGCAAGCAGTCGCTAAGAACAACCCGAAAAGGTGGCCTATGCCCATTTACGAATACAATTGTCGGAATTGTGATAACACCTTTGAGGAACTTCTCTTCTCTCCGCAAATGACCGTCGCCTGCCCCAAGTGTGAAAGCCATAGGTAGAGAAAAAACTCTCTGTCTTTCGCTCGCCAAAGAGTGATGTGGAGAAAGGCGTAGCCAACGGCGGATGCAGCTGCACCCCGAGCACGTGCGCCTGTCATTAGCCCCGATCTAAAGATAGATTGAGCACCCGTCCCGTTCCACAAAGGGGAAGCGGACCCATCTCCTCAAAAAACAAGTTATATCGAACACGGGGTTTGAATCCCCGTGTTCGACCAAAGGGGAGAGATACCGCTTCTCCCCAATCCTCTTTGGAAACCCCATCGGCTTTGTGCCCGCCTCAAGAGGCGGGGTTAACATTGAATCAATAGAGGATTAGTGTGTTAGATGCTTTCCCGCTAGCCGCTGGGAAGGTGTCGGGTCGGGGTTAGATCAATTCTGACCGACTCAGGTAACCGTGTAACGAGGACCTCAGCTTCAGTAGCGCTTCATCGAGGTTTGCGAAAAGCTTCTCTCCTACCAGGTCGCCTTTAACCCAGTAGTCCAGCGAGGGGGCCTCGGTAAAGTTGATATCGATATACTTCTCTCCCACCGGTTCCCCTGAGATTAAGACCCTGACGGAATAGCCGGCATCGATGACCAGGGCCCTCGCATGGTGTGGGAGCCTTAACGTCTCCTTGATCCTAGAGAGTTTTTCGACAGGATATTTTCCCACTCCAAGGGACAGATAGCCCCACTCCTGGGGAGGTACAGAGAGCTCCTTGAAGACACGCTGGTTAATATCGACGACGCTCTGAAGCGCCCGATCCTGATTGTAATCTTTAAGCAACTCGTAGGCCCACCGCTCGATCAGTCCCTGCTGAGGCTCGGCTTTTTTATCGCGTTCCTTTACCGGTCCACGCTCGATCCACCACTTGAGTTCTTCCACCGGTGTGGTCTTTTCGTCAGCCATTGATGCTAAAAACCTTTCCTATGACTTCTGGATACCAAATTCTGTCTTTTGAATTCTGGCTTCTGAATTCAGCTCCCAAAGAACTTATTATACCTTGAAGTCGTCCAGGGTGTTAGGTGCAAAGAGACTTTCAATGTCCACACGCTTTTTGATCAGGCCCTGCTCATAGGAATATTGGACAAGGGTTTCCAGGACGTGCCTGTTGGCCCCCAAGCCATAAGGCCAAGGATCGTTTCCGAATAGATCCCTCTCCTCTTCCATCTCTGCAATCGACCACGCGAGCATGTACTTGAGGGCCGAATATTTATACATCGTCTCTTCACAAAGTTTCTTCGCTTCCGAAAAGGCTTTGCACAAACTTTGGGCTACCCAAGGGTTTTTTTCGTATACCTCCTCCCGCAGGGCAACGGTGTGCATAATAGGGAATATTTTTGTGCGCCGATAGTAATCCTTCTCCAGCTCACGGAAATTTGGAAACAGCCTCCTCACTTTCGGAGAACGCCGCACAAGAGGAGAGGGTATATGGGCGCAGATCAAAGCATCGAGCTCCCCCTCCTCTAGCATCGCGGACAGGGTCCGATCCGGCCCGATCCATTGGATGTCGATTTCTTTTGGCAAATCGGGCCTGAGTTTCTCCTGACGGCCCGGATTCTCTGCCCCACCAGTAAACCACTTCATCTTCGCCGGCGGAACCCCATACTCATGCTGCAAAAGCCCCCGAACCCAAACAGCCGCGGTGATCTGGTATTCCGGCACCCCAACCTTTTTCCCGGCAAGATCCCCCGGCCCTTCTATCCCCGAGTCCGTGTTGATGTAGATGAAGGAGTGGCGAAAGAACCGTGAGGGAAATACTGGTATGGCAATGAACCGGGGAGCGCCTTTTTCCCGGGCCATCATATAAGAGCTCATCGAAAGCTCAGCGGCATCGAAATCCTGATACCGAAGCATGCGCCAGAAGGTCTCCTCGACATGGAGAGGCAGATAAGTCAAGTCCACACCCTCGACTTGAACCTTCCCTTCCTGGAGGGCACGCGTACGGTCATATTCCCAACACGATAAGGTGAGACGAATCTTTCCCATTTCTACCTGATGGCGGAATTATTCTTTACCCTGTCTCCTTGACCCCTTGAAGTAGCTGGGAGGCAGCAAGAACAAACTGCTCCCCCTCTCCCTGGAGAATTAAGGCGGGTTCGCCTGTGGCAAGGGTGGTCTGGCTCAAGACTGTATAGGTTTTGTTCCGAAACTCTAACTGTTGTCCGATCGCAAACCGGCCGATAAATAGATGATCCGGAAGCGGGTCTATTTTTTCCATAGGGCTTTTATTTTACACGATCATGATCAAAGCTGAAATCACCCCTGGTTAGTATCTAAATTTAGGGATGGTGTCTACCATGAAGAACGTAAGCCTTTGGACCAAAGTCTTTGAACTCCTCCCCCTTGTTTATCATCGGAAATTGACCCGTTTGACATAACGGCCTGCTAAATTTACAGTCCGGCACAATGGCACCAAAGGTACCTCGCATCGCCGTGATGGGGGCCGGAGCAGTGGGGGGATATTTCGGCGCAAGGCTGGCTGCCTCGGGGCAGGAAGTGGCGTTCATTGCACGGGGAAGGCACCTTGAGACAATGAGGCAACAAGGCCTAAATGTAAAAAGCAATCAAGGAGACCTCCACGTCCCGTCGCTATTCACGTCC
>JAZFYO010000327.1:0-4641 GCA_036443615.1 Binatia bacterium
TTACATCGAGGGTCTTTCTAAAACCATCAAGATTATCCTTGTCGAAATACATGAGCTTGTTGACCTCAACGATGGTCATGCCGATTGGGTCACCTTTAACTCTTTCGATCGTGTCACCCGCGCCAACCTCCCCTTCTTCCAGGACCCGAAAGTAAAAACCCAACCGACCGCTCTCCAGGATCTTATTGTAAAAGCCCTCGACACCCATCTTAAATGCCAGCTTGTAACACGGAACCCGCGGTTGAGTGACTTCGAAAAGCGCCGTTCCTATTCGGAAAATATCGCCAACGTGAACGTCCCCATCCTGCATGCCCTCTACGGTAAAATTTTCACCGAACTGGCCCATCTTAAAATCGGCCCTTTCAAGCTCGCGCTCCCAGTAAGCATAATTATCGAAGGAATATATGTATACCGCTCTGAATTCTCCGCCGTGACCGACCAGGTCGGCCTGACCGTCGCCATCGACATTCAGAGTCTTTACCCCTACTCGATCGTGTACGGGCTCTTTGAAAATCCCAGTTCTTACAGTCTTTCCTTTGGCAACGATCTCTTTTGGTAGGGAAACATTCACGGACAGAAGCTTCGCCATAAGATCCTCCATCATCTTGTATCGACGAGCCAGAGGAGATTCAAAAAATCCTCCATCATTTGATGGAGTCTCCCTAATTGTCATGAACTACTGTTCTTGTGTAAACGGAAGCTTATCCCTTTTCTATCTTTTGTTGCAAGGCGAGTATTTTTGGGCCTTCAGTGATCACCCCTCAGAAGGAACTATCGATCGGTTTTTAACGGGCAGGTGAACTAGCCGCGGCGGTGGCTGCCTCTCTATCGCCCCGGCTCATGAAGGCAAGCAGGGCAGCAGTGACGACTAGCAGGGCGCCTGAACTCAACCCTAAAGACCAGTGTATACCGATGAAGCTACCCAATACTCCCACCGTTAACCCACTAAAGGTACGTAACCCCTGCCTCGCCATGATAAAGAGGCCGATCAGGCGCCCGCGCAGATGCGACGGTGCGAGAAACTGAACAAGGGTCTGGGCCATGGAGAAATAGGCGAGGTTGAAGATCCCCGCAAAAAACAGCATGGTCAGGGCGATGGGATAGTATAAGGCCGCGGAGAACCCGACAATGACAAGGCACCATAGAATGGTCAAGACAATCGCCGTACGCGCCCGCGCCTGTAACAGGCCTCTACCCTCCAAAAAAATGCCGCCGACGACAGCCCCGGCGACGTTTGCGGCAAGTAAGGCGCTATAGCCGAAACCCGCTTCATCAGTGCCGAGGTCATGGGCAAATCCCGGCATCTGGGTGTGAAAGGCGTTATCAACAGAGAAACTAAAGGGCCGGGTCTTGCATTAGGACACTATTCAGCCTTAGAAGGAGTAGATGATGCCGATCTGCAGCTGCTTGCCTGGAAAAATCTTAGCCGAAAAGAGACCCCCGTGCATACCAAGATCCGCCTAAGGCTCGAGACTCGCGAGCCTTTCGCAAACGGAATGAGCTTTGGAGACGTTGGTCCGTACGAAAGACTGGCCGGACGTGTCCTTTTTGCGGTTGATCCGGTTGCTGCAGCATATCGATACGTGGTCGATCTGGTCCACGCACCGCGCAACACGGACGGGCTTGTGGAGTACTCCGTGGATTTCTACATCATAAAGCCGCACGACCCAACACGAAGCAACCGCCGCATGCTCTACGATGTGGTCAACCGGGGGAACAAGCGCGCCCTCCAGTTTTTTAACGACGCACCGCCCTGCAATGCCCCTTGCACTGCCGAACACGCAGGTAACGGGTTTCTGATGCGACGGGGCTATACCGTTGTTTGGTCCGCATGGCAAGGCGACATCCTTCCCGTCGAGGGCCGGATGACCATGGATCTTCCCGTCGCTTTGCACAGCGGCCACGAGATCGTCGGCACCCTGCGTACAGAGTTTATCGCCGACCAGCCCGACATCGTCTCATTCCCGCTGAACACCTATGACTACCTGCGCAGCTACGAGTCAACCAGCTTGGACACCACCACGGCAACCTTCACCTTTCGACAAAACGAAGGCGACCCACCTCAGCCCATCCCATCTCACGCATGGCAATTCGCAAAGCCGGACAGTGAAGGGAAGCCGATCCCGTCGTCTGTTCACTGTTACCTACCGGAGGGATTTCGCCCAGGATGGATCTATGAGCTAATCTACTCGGCGAAGAACCCCCTCGTTCTCGGCCTGGGGTTCACAGGAGTGCGCGACCTGGTTTCCTTTCTACGGACCATGGAGAGTGATTCTGAGGGCACGCCAAACCCCTTACGAGAAAATGGCATCGGACTCGAGAAGGCATATGCCTGGGGACGCTCACAGAGTGGCCGCTTTTTGCGAGAGTTTGTCTACCAGGGATTCAACCAGGATGAGCAGGGCCGCCTCGTCTTTGGCGGCATCTCCCCGCACGTATCCGGCGGCGGGCGTGTGAACCTGAATTACCGCTTCGCCCAACCAGATCGCCATCCACGCCAGCATGAGGACCATCTCTTCCCGTCCGACCAGTTCCCTACCGCCTATGCCAGCTCAACGGACCCCTTCACTGGCCAGTCCGATGCCATTCTGAAGCGACCGGAGACAGACCCGTTGGTGATACACACCCAGACTTCGACGGAGTACTGGCAGCGCCGGGGATCTCTTGTGCACACCGATCCTCTGGGAAACGACCTGCCTCAGCATCCGCAAGCCCGAATCTATCTGTTCGCCAGCACGCAACACCTAACGGAACCATACACTGCACCGGACCGCGGGATACACCGGCACCTGTCCAACCCGCTTAACGTTACTCCCCTTCTTCGCGCACTTCTCGATGCGCTTGATCGGTGGGCCACAGATGGCACACCGCCTCCCCCCAACCGGATACCGAGCCGCGCAGACGGGACTCTAGTACCGGTTACTGTTATTCAGGCTCGATTTCCTCGCATCCCGAACGTTGAATGTCCTCGGGAACCCAATCGTCTACATTTCCAGGACTACGGGCCGATGTTTCATAAAGGGATCATTGCTCAAGAGCCTCCCATAGTAGACAAGACTAAGGAGTACGCGGTCCTGGTACCTCTCCTGGATGCTGACGGCAACGATGTGCCTGGGATTCGGACCCCTCAGGTGGAGGTCCCTCTTGGCACCTACACAGGATGGAACATACGAGCCGAGGCATACGGCCCACCGGTTCTGATTGAGCTCATCGGCAGCTATTTCCCTTTCGCCAAGACGGAGGATGAGCGCAAGGCCAGCGGAGACCAACGCCCTTCATTGGCGGAACGCTACCGTTCCAAGGCCGACTACGTCCGCAGGTTCTCCAGTGCCGTCCAAAAGCTTGTGGATGAGCGTCTGATCTTGGAGGAGGATGCGCAGCATCAGGTAGAGGATGCTATGAACCAGATTGGATTCGATTAATGAGACACCATCTCACACTGACCGAACTGCACACTACCTCGGCCGTCATCTTCAAGAGAGGACAGGTCGGGAAAGATCTGAAAGTTAATCTGTGAGCGGAAGACATAGAACTTCTTGATCTTCAGGTCTGGGTCAAGCTCAACTCGGTCTACCTTCTGACGGTCGCAGGTAACTTTCCCGTCAACGACCGAGAACCTGCAGCGATCCAGAAAAAATCCCTCCGGAAGCTCATTGAGGCGCGTAGAGAATTGCCTTTTCTTTAGCTGCTCGGGAGTGTAGACGGTCTGGCCCTGGTATTTCTGCGTGGCGGGACAGAGATAATCCGTAGTGGCTTGCCTCCCTTCTTCCGTGGGAGCTCCCGCAAGAATCCAGCGGCGGATGATTTTTTTATCATCTTCGGGAAGGGGGTCCTGCGAATTCTCATCCGGCATAATCTTTTCCTCCACCATATTGAGCAGCTTAGACTCATTCACGTTTCCGCGAACAATCTTATCCGGATCGGAGGCCAGCTTCTCCAAATCAAGCACAAAATCAAAATCGCCCTTCGCCTTCTCCGTCTCCCGAACTCCCTTGGGTCCGTGACACTTCGCGCACTTCTTCTCAAAGATGCCCTTCACCAGTTTTGCAAGTTTCGCCTTCTCTTCCTGGGAGAGCTCCGCCGCGGCTACCGCCACGGAATCAATTCCAAAAACCAGCAAAGCTAGAAGAATTATTCTCTTCATTTTATTCAATTCCCCCCCTCCCATGAACTTGGCCTGTACCCTTTGCACACTTCCTGTTTAATCAGCCTCATACCTCACAAAGAGTGAATTGAGCTACAGCAAAGTGCAGCATGCGGGTCAAGATGTTCTTCATTTTAAATCAAGCTATATCGAACACGGGGTTTGAATCCCCGTGTTCGACCAATGGGGAGAGCTGCCGCTTCTCCCCTTTGGAAACCCCATCGGCTTTGTGCCCGCCTCAAGAGGCGGGGTTTACATTGAATCAATGCTAGAACGAAATCTGATTTTTAAGAAGATGGAGATTTTTGTTTAAGGAGGTGACTGCGTGGATCTATGGGAGTACCATTGACGTGCACCTAGTAATGCAGGTGAGGGTTTGTACTTTTCCCTGTATTCCCCACGTTGGCGATCTTCTGATTTTTACGGACTCGATCACCCTTTTTAACGTAGATCTTAGATAGGTGTCCGTAAAGAGTGGTGATCCCCTGCCCGTGCTT
>JAZFYO010000328.1:0-6736 GCA_036443615.1 Binatia bacterium
ACGGTTTGCTCAATCGCCCCAACCTCCAACCTGAAATTCATCACGGATGCTTGCCACAGCATCAGCCCCAGACCTTGTGGCAAACTTGTGAAATCAATGCATACAAGAAAGAGGTTGACGCTGTTGGATGATCCACTCTTTCATACGATTCGCTGGTAAAACCAAGCCAGTCCGAAACTCAGAATGATTGTTGATGCAATGCGAGTGACGGTTAGCCTGTACTGTGTTCGTGCTATATAGACTAGCAAGGGAAATATCAAGCTTATAATGGCAACCTGGCCGATCTCCACTCCCAGATTGAATGTGAATAGACTGACTGCAAGGCCGCTGCGGGGCAGGTTCATTGCCCGAAGAATATTGGCGAATCCAAACCCATGAATCAGTCCAAACAGGAAAGTGACTTTCCAGCGGTGTCGAATCTCTTTGACGAACAGGTTCTCAAAGCCAATGTAGGCGATGCTCAAAGCAATGCCAGCCTCAGTGACCCAAGCGGCTGGTTGCACCACGTTCAATGTCGCCAAGGCCAGCGTGATGCTGTGAGCCACGGTAAAGGAGCTCACAATTTTTATCAGGTTTCCTAAACCCCTTCCGACCAGCAGCAGGCCAAACAAGAACATGATGTGGTCATAACCGGTAAAAATGTGTTCGATCCCCAAGACCAGAAAACTCTTGGCGGTTTGCCAGATGCCACCAGTGGTCGCCGTGGCGCTATAGGTTGCTCCTCTTTCGAACACGAATTCTTGACTGCCGCCGCCGAAGCTGATGTGGGCCAAATTCTTGTGTCCAGGCATGAGATCCGTCAGGAGATCCACCTGAATGGAGATCGCCTCGATGGAGCTGGATGCCTGATAAGCCAGGGGAACTTCCAAAAACAAAAACCCGTCAGCATCGTCCCAAGTTCGCAGTTCCCCAATTGCAGGAGAGAGGCTAACGCCATTGGCGGACAATTCCATCCGGCTCGCTAAATACGCCTCAATGGCGTCGCGCGACCTCTCAATTTCAGCAGTAGCGACATTTCCGTCCAGATCTTCATCGAGCAGCATTAATAGGTCAAGCTCCTCCATCGGCAAGCGAAGAGTGGCTGTCACAGTGTCGCCTTCAACTGCAAACTGGCTATAACTGATACTGATTGGATGGGAGTACAGAGGGATGATGACAGCCGAAAGGGCGCTGATGAGATAAATGTAGCGGATCATACGAAGCAGACGGGACATTTCATTATTCGGCTCCTCCCTGGGCGCCGCTGGCCTCAGTTATGTCTCGCGTGTCTTGCGGGCAAGGTCACCTCACAGAGGTCAAGCCTGACCTCAACCTGACCAGGATCACTCTACGAGCCCCGGCAGCCCTTTGTCTCCAAAGCTTCTCAATACCAGTCCAATAGTTTAACCTCAACCCCGGGTGCCGTTACATTCCTTTTAAAGACAGTCGTATCGGAGCCCCTATAGTGGTAGGGATAGATGACTCTTGGTGTGAAAGCATTCGTGCATTCAGCCGCCTCCTCTGGGGTCATTGTGTAGGGCAAGTTCATACTGATAAAAGCGACGTCAATGTCTGTAAGCTGCTTCATCTCAGGAACACACGCCGTGTCTCCGGAAATGTAGACCCTCTGATTCCCAAGTGTCAGGATGTAACCATTGCCACGCCCTTTGGTGTGGTAGAGCTGACCCGGTGAAGGACCTCTCTTAAGGTTGTACATCGGAACGGCTTCAATAGTGACTCCGATTGCCTCAGTACTTTCCCCATTATTCAGAACCTTAGCGGCGGTAACTGTTTTCTGGACGGCTGCCGGGGCGACGATCACTGTGCCCGCTTTCTTGACCTTAGCAATCTGTTCTGGGTCCATGTGATCACCATGGATATCCGTGACTAAAATCAGATCTGCTAAAGGAACGTTCTGGTAGCTTCCCTGGCTCCATGGATCAACATGGATCGTTTTTCCTTCCCATCTCAAAACCAGGGACCCATGTGTAATGGGAATGATTTCTACATCGCCCTCTAGGGGAAAAAGCATGAATAAAAGTAGGGTCAAAATTGGCATGGTCTCTCTCCCCTTAGTTGTTTTTTCCCAAAACTCTAGTTAGCTGACAATCGAGCACCCACAGCGAACCCCGTCCCTCCTCTTGCTCCCAAGCTTGGCGATAGTGGACGTGCAGCAGTCACAAGAACAGGATTCGTGCTGAACAAATTCATATCACATCCTGGCAAGACCTAGAAACCCCTCCCATCTATTTTTTCGGCATTCAAGTCAGGTCGATATTGGTCGTTTTCCAACAGCTAGCCTCTGATGGTTGGGAGGACTATCCTTCGTTCGCTTGAATGGCTGTACAGCTTTCAGATACAATTTGCACTCGTTGCTCGATAGGAGCGCTCAGCTACTAAACTAAATCTCATACTGAATTGCTTGGATCACCACTCATGCAATTTGAATCAACTCCATCGAAACTCATTTTCCCAGGGAGCTGTGAGTACTAGCGAGGATTTATGTACTTCAAGATACTCCTAGTCATTCTCTTTGTGTTCTGGCAAGGGGGCTTTGTTTGCTCTGCCAAACCACGAGCCACTTCGCAGCAGGGACGTGATGTGAGTACTTCTCTAAATCAATCGGACTTTGGGCGGGTGGACATGGAAGTTTCCTGCTCACCTTCTGCAAAGGCTTTGTTCCAGGAGGGGATTGCACTGATTCACTCATTCTGGTGGGACGAATCCAGGAAACGGTTTCAGGCCGCTGCCAAGGCTGACCCCAATTGTGCAATGGCTTATTGGGGAGAGGCGATGACGTACAATGACGGTTTGCACGCGCCGCCTTCCGAAGAGGACATCAAAAAAGCCTTACAAGCTGTCGAGAAAGGCTATGCTGCGAAGCCCCCAACACCACGCGAGCAGGCTTATGTAGAAGCGGTGGAGTTGCTCTATCGAGGTTACCCGCAGTTGGATCGCCCGCAGCGCGATTTACTTTATAGCCAGGCGATGGAGAGAATATATCGTACCTATTTTCAGGACGCTGATGGGACTGCATTTTACACCTTATCCTTGCTGGCCTTAGGTCGGCGTAGTGCAAGTCAAGGCTATGCGTTGCAGATGAAAGCGGCCGAGATCCTGGAGCCGATGTTTTCGGCTTTAGAGTCTCATCCTGGGGTCGCTCACTATCTGATCCACGCCTATGACGATTCTGGTCATCGTGATCGCGGGCTTGCTGCTGCCAGACGCTATTCGAAAGTCGCTGCGGCTGTACCGCATGCCTTGCACATGCCTTCACATATTTTCGCAGGGTTGGGTATGTGGGACGAGACAATCGCTTCCAATCAGGCTGCTTTTCAGGCCTCGGAGGACGAGGCTAAACGCAAAGATCTGCCACTTATCAGACGGTATTACCACGCTCTAGGCTACTGGCTTTATGGCCTGTTAGAGACGGGGCAATTTCGGGAAGCTCGAGCGCTCATGGACGAACACAGGCCGATTCTTCTGGCCTCGAAGAATAGAAGAGCACTGCGGTATCTGCACGATTTAGAGGTTCGGCTTCGACTCGAGATCCGGGATTGGAAGGACGCAGCAGGTATGACGCCGGTACTTGATACCCCGTTTGAGTCGGCGGAGATCTTGTATGTGCGCGGCCTGGGGCTCGCGCAGACGGGAGATACAGAATCTGCAAAGCGCGCCCTGGAAGAATTGGAGTCAGTGATCCAGCAACTTGCGGCCCTGAGAGATCCGGCCGTTGCCGTTCGCAAAAAAATCGTTTCTATCCAAGCGAAGCAGTTAGGTGCGGCAATTCTAGTGGCACAAAAAGGAGGGGAGGAAGCAATCCTGTTGATGCAGGAAGCCTGCCAGATGGAAGATGCCTTGGATGTGAGTCAGTTTCCTCCCGATTCGGGAACCGGTTTGCCAGCGCATGAATTCTTCGGAGAGATTTTGCTCGAGTTGGGGAAACCCGTCGAAGCCAAGCGAGAGTTTGAGGTAGCCCTCAAAAAGACACCGGGGCGACTGCACTCCCTGTTTGGCTTGGCGAAAGCGACAGCCTTGAGCGGGGATGCTGGCCAAGCAGAGCTCCACTATAAGGCCTTATTGGATCTTTTGGCACAATCTGATGCCGAGCTTCCTGAACTTCAGGAGGCGCGCACCTATCTGGCGAACCTCAGGGCTTCTCCAAAGTAGTTGTGATCACGGCAGTCCTTCACCTATTCTTTTCTACAATCCTCTAAAGCCCATTTGCGGGCAGGAATGATCACAACTACTTTGGAAGAAATCGTGTCGTTCCTGCGCTCCAAGAAGATCGCTGCCTTTAAGCTTCCTGAACGCCTTGAGGTTGTCAGGAGCCTTCCCATGCTCTCGGATACGAAAGTAGACAAGCGGAGTCTAAAGGCAGGTGTTTCCCTGAGTAGACGTCGTTGATCTGGGCCGGAATGGTGTGCAGAGCATCCTATCTAACGAGTGATGAATCTTATCAAGGCTCCTCTGGCCTCAAAAAAACTTCCACTCCAGACCGATGGATACTCCTCTGGGATCGGTTCTAAATCCGTTGTGCCTGTACTCGATCACACCGAATAAATTGCCGGTAAGGGTCCAGAAAATCCATCTGTTCAAAGTTCGAGTCATTGAAGTTCCCCCAAGTGGCAAAATCTCCCCTGGATCATACGCTGACCTGACGTTGAAGGAAATCTCGTTTGAGTCGTCTAAAGGAAATCTGGGAGCCGATGTAAAATTTTCGCTCGAAGGAGTAAGATGACGAAAATCGCCTAGCGAATCTTGGGCTAGGGAAGGAGCTGGAGGTCGGGACCAATGCCCCAATCCGAGCCGGGGCCGGACCAGGCTGGAGGACCAGACATGATGAGAACATTATTTGTTGTAACCTCCATTGTTTTGGCAGTGCTGACACCAGCGGCCTGGGCGCAGGTCGACAATTTTATGCCGGTGACCCAAGAGATGCTTTTAAACCCCAGTCCGGACGACTGGCTGATGTTCAGTCGAACCTACGACAGCCAACGCTTCAGTCCACTCGATCAGATCAACCGGCAGAATGTGGGTCAGCTTCGCGTGGCCTGGGTACGCGGAATGGGGCCTGGAATGCACGAAAATATACCGATTGTCCACCAGGGTGTCTTGTACGTGGTCAACCCGGAGGCTGTCGTCCAGGCTCTCGATGCCACCAACGGCGATCTGATTTGGGAATACCGGCGCAGGTTGCCCGAGGACTTGAGTGATTTTATTCGCAATGCCGGAAGAGCGCGGACTGTCGCCATCTATGAGGACCTCATTTTCTTCACCGCACCCGATGGCTACCTGGTGGGCCTGGACGCCCGCACGGGTGAGGTCCGCTGGGAAACCATGGTTCAGGACTACAAGAGCTACATGCAGCACACCTCGGGCCCCATAGTCGTAGAGGGTAAAGTCATCACGGGGCGGTCCTGCCCTGAAGCGGGGGCTCGTTGTTTCATCGCGGCGCACGATGCCTTCACGGGGAAGGAATTGTGGCGGTTTCACACCGCTCCTGCCCCGGGCGAGCCGGGAGGAGACAGCTGGGGAGATGTGCCCGTGGAAAGAAGGATGACGTCGCCCTGGGGACTACCGGGATCTTACGACCCGGTGCGCAAGCTGGTTTACTGGGGAATCGCCAATCCCAAGCCGCACACCCGGATCAAACGCCATGACGGAAACCCGGACGCCGTTCCGCGATCAGCGCCAGCCGAGCTTTACAGTAATTCGACCGTGGCACTGGATCCTGATACCGGCAAGCTCGTCTGGTATTACCAGCATCTGCCAGGAGACGACTGGGATTCCGATCATACCCATGAGAGAATCCTCCTTCGAACCCCCTTTAATCCGAATCCCGATGCCGTCCAGTGGATCAACCCCCAGATTCCTCGCGGCCAGGAGCGAGACATCGTGGTCTCGGTCGGAGAGCCGGGAGGAATATGGGTACTCGACCGTGGCCAGGGTCAGTTCCTCTGGAGTTCACCCTTCCCCTACGATACTCCTTACTTTCATGTTTCCGACATCGACGTGGAAACCGGCAAGACCTATATCAATTGGGAACAGGTCTTAAAAAAGGACGGTGAGAGACATCTCATTTGCTATAGCAACACCAAAAGCTACTGGCCCATGGCTTACCATCCAGGCAAAAATTCCCTTTACATCCCCTACTTCGACGTCTGCATTGAGAGAACCGGCGATCTGCAAACCGCAAACGGGCACGTTCGGACCACGATCCCCCGTCCCGGCTCTGATCCCAACGCCTTGGCCGGGATCGCAAAGGTAAACATGAATACCGGTCAGATCCAGCGGTTTTACACGACACCTGTTCCCGGGAATGGCGCCATGCTGGCCACAGCCGGAGAGCTGATTTTTTGGGGAGATATCAATCGAAGGTTGAGAGCTTTCGATGCCGACAGCGGAAAGATTCTTTGGGAAAAAATTCTGGGGGGGATCATTCAAAACAGCACCATCACCTACTCGGTTAAGGGAAAGCAGTACCTTGCGGTGCTAACCGGAGATGGTGCTTCGGGCACCAGTGGACCTCTCCGGCTGAACCCCGAACTCAAACCTCCGCGCGGCCACAATGCGATTTATGTCTTTGCTTTGCCGTAAGGCCCTAAAGAGGCTAATCTTAATTGCTTTCACGGCACCTCAAGGTTTAGCATGGGTTACCATTGAATTGCACAGTGAGGGGGAAGCCATCAAGGGTCGGCACGACCATTAGCGCTTACAAAGTCCTGAGAGAAGCTCGGTGGCGGTGGTATGGCTG
>JAZFYO010000329.1:0-2454 GCA_036443615.1 Binatia bacterium
GGCAGGCCTCGCCCATGCTCAGTCCAAAGGTCAGCAACTTGGACGGCCCCGCTTGAAGATAGACCCTGCCCGGGTGAAATCTCTCCGAAAAGATGGACGCTCCATTCGCCAAATCGCTCAAGCCCTCCACGTCTCAGCAGCGAGTGTTCATAAAACCCTCAGTTTGAGGCCTTCATAACTGGCTGATTTTGTTCAGGCTGAATCAGCCGAAAAAGCTGTTCGGAAAACAGATGTTTTATGAACAGGAGTCATCATCCGGGAATCAAACTCCTCCATGTTGATTGGCCTGACCCTGGTGGACGATTTTAGAACTTTGCGCTTTCCCCGATCTAGACCCAGACATCACTTATTTCTTGGCGGCTTGAGCTAGAAGCCTGGCTAATTGAGGGTTCAAGCCTTTGGGTGCGTTCATCCCTACATGCAAGGCTTGGCAGCTTGCTGAAATACTACTACCGCGAGGCCGCATGAGTTTTTTGACCATACGGGCTTCGACACCATCATAGTTTTCATCAGGTCCATCATTGCTTCATTTGGTTTACTTCCTCTCCACGCCCTTCAGACTGTCACCACGATTTTGCCTTTCTGTTGATTGGATTCCATGTACCGGTGGGCGTCAGCGATAGCCTCCAGAGGAAAGGTGCGATCAATCACAGGTTTTAGCGTACCGGATTGAAGGCCGTTGTACACATACCGCTTGCCACGGGCAAGTTTCTCGGGATCCTTGACGATCTCGAACAAGGTATACCCTCGTACCGTTAAGCCCTTCGCGAGTGCTGTGAACAGAGGAAATGGGGTCGGTGCCGGAGACAACGCTCCATACTCGAAGATGATCGCACCGGAAGCTGCGGCATCGGCGAGCTTTTCCAGGAAGCTTCCGGCAACCGCATCAAAGATGATCTTCGCTCCCTTCCCGGAAGTGATGGCCATCACCCTCTCCGGCAGATCTTCTTCCTCGGTCACGACGACATGATCCGCGCCGACATCGAGAAGGAATTGTGTTTTGTCAGCGCCGCGGGTCGTAGCGATGGCCAATGCCCCGGCAGCCTTGGTGATCTGAATCGCGGCCAGCCCCACGCTGCTACTCGCCGCGGTGATCAGGACAGCGTCATCTTTTATCAACTGACCGAATTCAATAAGCGCACCGAAGGCGGTGAGGTACTGCATCCAGATCGCCGCGCCTTCGACTGCCGATAGATGATCAGGGTAACGGGCCACAGCGTAGCCAGGGACGATCGCGCTTTCGCCGTAGACTCCATACGTTCCCATCGAAAAGGAAGGGATGACGCTGACGCGGTCGCCAATCTGGATGCCGCTGGTTCCGGGCCCCACTGCATCGACGATCCCGCTGGCCTCATAGCCAAGTCGTGAAGGGAGTTCGGGCTGTTCCAGGTACTGTCCCTGCCGGAACATGGCCTCGGCGCGGTTGAGCCCGATGGCCTCCACCTTCAGTCGGACTTCGCCTTGGCCGGGTTCTGTGAGAGGTACGTTCTCGACCTTGAGTACCTCGGCTCCTCCCATTTCATGAAAGCGAATGATCTTTGGCATAATGGGCCTGTCCCTTCTATTAATTCATCCGCATTGAAATACTTGAGTTTTTCAGATACCAGCAAGGCTGGATGAGTTTTTTGACCATACGGGTAGTTTTGGTCATGCTTGTCCCTGGTTGGAAATAATGGGGTCTTTATTTGGGATAGGATAAAGGAATGGGGCAAGAGTGCAAGGGGTGGTAATTCAGCCCATGAGCCAGGAGATGGCCAGACGATTGTGGAGAGCCAAGAAACGACCCGAATATTCCGATCCCGTAAGGTTCTTTGGTATCTTGCTGATACGAGGAAAGGGAACAATGCCAACATAACAACCGCGATAGCGGCAATCCCCTTTCACTACATTATCCAAAGAACCAACCATATCCCAAAAGGAGGTCAAGACCGTGTGGATCTATGTCATTGCGATTGCCCTTGCTGGAGGCCTTACCCTTTCTCCTCAACCGGCGACAGCCGAAATTGCCGGGGACTCCACTTCCGATGTAACTGCCGTTGGTTCCGATACTGGAAAAATGACCGTCGTTGGCGTGGCGATGGCCGAGGATATTCAAGGTCGTGAGCCGGTGGGTTCTGTTAACCCCTCGATCTCCTGCGAGAAAGGCAAGAAATCTCAGGTAGCCCTTCCAGTCGTGAATTCCACAATCAGCCAAAGGATGTTCTTCTGGAACAGAGTGCAATCCAGCACCGCAGGAACCCTCCGCCACATCTGGCTGATGAAAAGGGACCAGGAAGGCTGGGAGCCTATGGCAACGGTTGATCTGAGGATCGGCCAGTCACCCGGCTACCGGACTTGGAGCTCAAAACAGTTCGACCGGAGCTTGCACCTGGGAGAGTGGATGGTCCAAGTGTCCAAAGCCGATGATCCCAGTGAAGTTTTGTGCCTGTCGCGGTTCCGGGTCGAATGAATTCG
>JAZFYO010000330.1:0-5683 GCA_036443615.1 Binatia bacterium
ATTACAGGCAGGTCGCCTACTTTCTTGAAGCACTAAAGGACCTCCCTCGGCTGGTGAGGACTCAGTCACTGTTGGTACAGAGAGATGTACCTTTGGTACGAACAGAGGTTGTCTTGCAGGCCTATTACAAAAAGGGAGATCTACCGGTGATAGGAAAATGAACCGAGAACGATGGCTGCTTCTGATCTCGATCTTTATCTTTGTGGGTCTGGGAATCTATTACCTGAGTCCTACAGCGGTGGCTCCTCTTTTCAAAATGAAAAGTCCCAGCGGGGAAACCGAGCAGCTTGCTCGGCAATCCCTCATGGAGGGAGCGACTGCGCAGAAGTTGTCAGAGGTTTCGGGCCCAGACCAGGTGGTTGATGAACGTACCCCATGGGGGCGAAATCCATTTCTCACCGAAGAGGAAGAGGCTAGGGGAAGGGAGCCCGAGGTCGGGAGACTAAAGATTAAGGCCATTATTGTAGGGCCCCCGAGATCGGTGGCAACCCTTGATGGTCGGGCCGTGCTGGTGGGTGAAATGATCGGGGGGGAGACGGTTTTAGATATCCGTCAGGATGCTGTGGTCTTAGAGAGAGGCGGCCGAAAGAGGGTAATCAGGATAAGAGAGCCTTCTGTATCGATTCGCATTAAGGACGAAGAGAAATGAAATACAAAAATGCTATTGCACCTGCTTGGTTCTCCGTGGCGGGAGGATTGATTGCTGTTGGCCTTCTCGTACCGATAGGGTGTGCTCCCGCGAAGACCCCTGCGCGTGCCGATCTGACACCTCCCAAAACTGCGCCTGCTCGTGCGGAGAAGCCTTCTAAGAAAGCCCTCCCCGGTCTGATCGTTACGGAGATCGAGAGGAAGAGGGAGCCGGAGAGGCTCTACAGCTTTTCACTCCGCGATGCGGCTATCCACGAGGTGCTGTTGGCTATTTCCAAACAGACCAGTTTCAATATTGTGACGGATCCTGATGTCCAAGGCAGCGTGACAGTGGATCTCAAGAACGTCACTCTGAAAGAGGCCCTCGATACACTAACGGAGCTGTTGAATCTGACCTATAGGGTTAAAAGAAACCTGATCCGGGTTTCTATACCGAGGCCAGAAACAAGGATCTTTTCTCTTCAGTACGTCAATATAAAGCGGACAGGGAGTTCTGTTACGTCGGCTCAGATCGGCGCTGCTGGAGGCGGCATTGTAACCCGCTCCGGTGTGGGTGCTGTCGGAGCAGAGGCTAGTGGCCGAAGCACGGTAACTACCTCAAACGAGACCGATCTATGGGGGGATATAGAAGACAGTGTAGAGAATCTGCTTTCGCCAGAAGGGAAGGTCGTTATAGATAGGCAAAGCGGCAACATTCTGGTGACCGACTTTCCTAAGTTTTTGGATCGGATTGCGATTTTCCTGGAAAGCGTGGAAGGATCCGTACATCGCCAGGTTCTCATCGAGGCAAGAATTCTTGAAGTCGACCTTGAAGGCGAATTTCAGTTTGGTATTGATTGGTCGGCTGTTGCCAAAGCGGGCGCGTTGCAAGGAAACGCTTTTGGGGGCAGGATTTTTAGCCAGAGCCTTGCACCCGCAGGAGCGACGGATTTCCAGATTGGTGTAACAAGCACTGACTTTGAATCCCTGCTGAATATCCTCAGCACGCAGGGAGAGGTCAATGTCCTTTCAAGTCCTAAGCTGGCTACACTGAACAACCAGACAGCCATTCTTCGTTCCGCAACCGATGATGTATTCTTTATAGTCGAGACAGAAAGGGTCCCTATTCAAGGGGGCGGCTTCGATTCCATCCAGACGGTTACACCCCGTACGGTCACCATAGGCGTGGTCCTGGCAATCACTCCTCAGATCGACTCGGACGGGAGTGTCATCCTTCATGTTCGTCCCACAGTGTCAAGGAGTACTGAGGAGGCAACTATCTCCGTTTCAGGAGAAGGGAACCAGCAGACTGAAATTTCAGTCCCCATCATCGATATCCGAGAGGCCGATGTGATCGTGCGGGCTGAAGAGGGTCAGCTTATCGTTATCGGTGGGCTGATGCAGGATACAAAGAGCGATGACGAGCGGAAGATCCCCATCCTTGGAGATCTGCCCGGTATCGGTCGCCTTTTCCGCCAAACTGTCCAGAAGAGCCAGAAAACCGAGCTTGTGGTTTTATTACGTACGACCGTTTTGGTGGGGAAGAAGACCGATGAGGTTACGGCTCAAAGTTTAGAGAGGTTGGGAAAGTTGAAGGGGGCCTCTCCCTGGTAGAGCGTATCAGCGCAGGGAGAGAGAAAATGTACGAGGAATTTTATGGTCTTAAAGAAAAACCCTTTAATCTGACGCCGGACCCGCGCTTTTTCTTCTTGAGCGAGAACCACCGAGAGGCCTTTGAGCACCTACTTTACGGTATCAGAGAAAAGGAAGGATTCATTTTGATCACCGGAGAAGTAGGGACAGGAAAAACAACTCTCTGCCGTGCCCTCTTGGACAAAATCGGGTCCAATGCAACAGACAGCGCTCTTGTTTTTAACCCTATGTTGTCGGAGCAGGAACTCCTGCAATGCATCCTCAGCGATTTCGGAGTTCAGAGCAGTGCGACGAGCAAGAAAGAGCTTCTAGACGAAATCAATCAATTTCTACTTCACCAACTTACGATAAATCGAAATTCGGTACTGATCATTGATGAGGCGCAGAATCTGACCATTCCTGTCTTGGAGGAGGTCAGGATCCTGTCGAACCTCGAAACGGAGAAAGAGAAGCTCTTGCAGATTATACTGATGGGGCAGCTCGAATTGAAAGATAAACTTTCCTTGCCTCGGCTGCGACAACTTAATCAGAGAATCTCCATACGATACCAGTTGCAACCCCTTCGGCACGAAGAGATCCCACGCTATATCCAGCACCGCCTTACGGTGGCCGGCTCGACGGGAGATATCCATTTTACCCCTGGGGCCACACAGGAGATCGGTCGGTACTCCCAGGGGATCCCCCGTCTTATAAACCTCGCCTCCGACCGTGCCTTGCTGGCAGGCTATGCGGAGCAGAATCGAGAGATCCTGCGGCGTACTGTGATCAAGGGGCTAAAGAGCCTCCAGGGTGAAGAGTCCCCTCAGCCGAGGCGGGTCTTGAGACGGAGGTTGGTGTTGGGGCTGGGCGGGTTGCTGGTTTTTTCCGTGGGTTTACTTGCCGGAATCTTATTTTTCGATTCCGAGTGGTCTCTTTTCAAGCAGAACCAGCGCTTAAACAATTCCCTGTCTTCAGTGGAGACCACAGGCCAAATGGAGAGGGTTGAGGAAACCCCCTTCTATACGGTTCAACTCGGCTCATTTGCAGCCAAGGCTGAGGCGTTAGAATTGGCACAGAGGGTCAAGGCCACCGGTTATCCTCTTTTTCTAGCCAAGGATGAAGCCTCTGAGGGCTCTAATCTTCACCGCCTCTATCTGGGAAAATTTGCAGATAAGGCAGAGGCTGAGGATGTGGCAAATACCTTTAAAAAGGCAGGGGGTTTCACTCAAGTTAAGGTACTTCTGACCTCTATTCGCGCTTCCGATAAAACGTTGCCATGAGTTTGATTACCGACGCTTTGAAAAAGGCACAGTCTGCTAAGCTGGGACGGCGCTATCTCAGCTCTGCGCCATCCGGGGTGCTGCCTGTGGCCAGAGGGGATCAGCGTGCAGGATGGAGTCTCTCCTCTGCCTCTATTTTTGATCGGATTCAGCCTTCGGCGGCTCTATGGGTTGGGTTGGGTTCCGGGATGGCACTTTTCGTGGTTCTTTTTGTCTATTTTTTCTCTGGGATTGGGACAAAGGGGATCACGGGAACAAAGAGGGTAATGGTTCCGATCGAAAAGAGATCGGCCGGGTTGATCCTTGCGGCACCGCCTGAAGTTCCCGTTTTGGAAGCCTCTCTGTCTGAATGGGATAGTTCTCTCGCTGAGGAATCAGCAGGCACTTTGAGAAAGAGTGACGCCTTCATCCCGCCAGGCCAACAGGAACGGGAATTAACAACGCCGATTGTCAGGACTGCCAAGACCGGGTCTAAGGGCCCCACGAAATTGGCGGTCATCAAGAGCAAGATTGGAGCCGCAAAAGTGCCGGTGATACCGGAGCTATCCGATGAGGTTCGCTACCGTTTCAATCTTGCCCTCTTCTATCAAGAGGAGAAAAATTTTCCCCAGGCAAAAAGGGAATATGAAAAGGTGGTTCAGATGTGGCCCCTGTATGCAGAGGCGCATAATAACCTTGGGGTAGTTTATAAAGAATTGGGAATGCTCGATCAGGGGATGGATCATCTCAATAGGGCCCTAGCCCTCAACCCTGAGTACACTCGCGCCTACAATAACCTGGGTGTGATCTACCAACTAAAAGGAGACTTCGCGCAAGCTAAGAAAAAGTATGAAAAGGCGTTAGCAGTGGATAGAAACCACCTGAGTTCCTATAACAATCTGGGTTTAATTTACCGTGCCGAAAAACGGCTCCATGAGGCCCGTGAGGTATTGGAAAAGGCTTTGGCCATCAACCCTGTCTATTCTCAAACTCATTATAACCTGGCATTGGTTTTAGAAGAGTTGGGAGAACTCGATCAGTCGAGGCTCCATTATCGGAAGTTTGTTATCCTTGCGGGAGATGAAAACCGACAACTTGCGGAAAGAGTCGAGGAGCACCTCAGAGATATCAAGGCAGGGCTGTGATGGGGCTATCTTTTTTATACTGACCAACTTCCGATTATTTTAATTGGTGACGGGGTTCAAAGAGTAGATCTACGAGGCTAAGCGCAATGGAGGCGGCGGGCGGATTCGAACCGTCGCATCGAGGCCCAAAGCCCAAAGTTACCAAGTGATACAGAACGGTAAACCCCACGTAAAATAAGCCTTTCTCCGACTCAGCTTACTAGTGACTGCTAAGGGTTGCTACCCGAACTTGGCACGAAACCGGAACGTTTTTTTGTTACCCCCTCTATCACCCAGGGGTGGTGCCTTCTCTTTTATTTTATAGAGGTGGTATTTCCACGTCGCATTCCCTTTCACGTAGAATATTTCACAATGCGCCATCACGAACCCAGGTACCGCATTATATAGCGCTTAAAACTTTTCCCAAGACCCCTCATGGAATGAGAAGGGACACCTCTAGGTGCTTAAACAATGCAATGCACGGATAAATCTAAGCGCTCCGGCAGGCAGTGTGAGCGCTGGGCTCTTGAAGGTTTTACCGTATGCCCAATGCATGGCGCAGGAAGTCGGAAGCGAGTGATGGAGGGAAGGCGTAAAAGCCCGCGCCTGGTCACAAAACCGATCGCTGTTAACAACTTCCAGTACCCTGTGGCGCTCCTCAGCCGACAACGCCCTGCGATGGCGGCCCCTTCCTCTCGGTGCTGTCCGGGGACGCTCCTGTCGGTAGTACGTGGCCCGTGCCACGCCCAACGCCGCGCAGGTCGGCTTAACCCCAATAGACCCTCTGTGCTCCGTGATCACCTCCATCAGTCCTTCTCCCCGTTGTGCTTTAGCTCGATCCCTAGGATCTCCGAGACTTTTTTTTGCAACTCCACCAGCCCCTCAGCCCGCCGGCCAGGGGATTTTTCTGCTTCGATGTCGAGAAATGGTATCAAAGAGCAAAAGAATGGCTGGTTTTACCCTCCTGGAGCTCCTTGCAGTCATCGCAATTATCTCCTTACTGGCTGCCATAGCCATTATGCAGTTCAGTAAATTCAAGGC